>JAEEPV010000060.1 GCA_016284975.1 Solobacterium sp. | reverse complement strand
TTCGAAAAAGCTTATCATAATCCGGATGCCAGACCATGGGAGCGTTATTCTGCTTCCGCCGGTATCGCAGTCTATACGCCGGGAGATGGTTCTGTTCATCAGGTATTGAAACGTGCAGATGAGCAGATGTATGCGGCAAAGGAAGAATTCCATCGAAATCACGGGAATTACCGCTGATAAGAATAGTTGGAGATCACGCGGAACCCATGATATTGTTTATGTGAAGAGTACACATCTTAAAATACGGGATACTCAGAGTTCGATGTTGTTTTATCGTATTCTGAGTATGGCCCGGCTTCCAATCACGGCAGCCGCAGCATCTTACAAATTCGGAAACTGCTTTTTATTACAATGAAAAGGACTGATACATGAAGAAACTTGGAATGCGCGAGCGAATGGTTCTGATGACGGCGTTTTTTATGGTCATTATGAATCTCGGACTGGGGTTTGCACTGATACGGCAGTCACAGAAAACGATGAAGGCGCTGATTGATGAACGCATGCTGGACGTAGCCAATACCGCGGCAGCCATGCTGGATGGAGATGCACTTCACCGTCTGAGTGCAGAGGATCAGGGATCTCCGGATTATGAAAAAGCACTGAATACACTGGTTACTTTCAGGGATAATATCAATCTTGCCTATATTTACTATGTCCGTGCGGAAGGGGACGGTCGTTTTACATTTGGCATTGATTCCGATCCGGTATCACCGGGTGAATTCGGTTCACCGGTTGCGTATACCGATGCACTGTATCAGGCAAGCAAAGGTACTCCTTCGGTGGACGAAATCCCTTATGAAGACCGATGGGGGAAGTTTTACAGTGCTTACAGCCCGGTCTTTACGTCAACCGGAGAAGTGGCTGCGGTTGTCACAGTAGATTTCAAAGCGGAGTGGTATACGCGGCAGCTGAATCAGAACGTACGGATCGTTGTGATCGCATGCCTTCTTACGCTGGTGGTCGGTATTATTCTGCTGGTTGTGCTGACGCGAAAATATGGTCAGGTGATTGACGAAATCGACACCAGTCTGAATGAACTGGCGGATGATATGAAAGCACTGACGGAAGGCACCAGCGATTCCAATAAAGAAACGGTCAAAGTAAGCCAGAACATAGACACCATTCTGAACATGAAAGAACGGATCTCCGCACTGCGGGATGATCTGCATCAGTACATCAGTCACACGAATACGCAGGCGAATGGTCTGATCACTGCAATGGCTTCGGACTATCGATGTGTATATTATGTCAATCTCGATGAAAATGACTGTGTCTGTTATCAGGACGATCCGTCCGATCCCGATCAGACTCCGGTCGGAATCCATTTTCCGTATCTTGAGCGGCTCACCTGGTATGCAGAAAACTGTGTCAGTGAGATGTATCGGGAAGGCTTCCTGGATTTCGTAAATCCCGACAGCATTCGGGAACGCCTGGCAACCCAGCCGATTATCGCTTACCGGTATCTGGCAAAACGGAGAGGCCGTGAATACTATGAGATGATTCGTGCCGCAGGTGTTCGCCGTGCGGAGCAGCGTGATGACCATATCGTTCATGCCATCGGTCTTGGTCTTACCGTTATTGATACGGAAATGCATGAGACCATGGCAAAGAATGAGGCACTTGCAGAAGCGCTGGCTGTAGCGGAAGAGTCCAGCCTTGCCAAGACATCCTTCCTGTCCAATATGAGTCATGAGATTCGTACGCCGATGAATGCCATTATCGGTCTCGATACGCTTGCGCTGCACGATAAAAACCTGTCGGATCAGACCCGCGAGTATCTTGAAAAGATCGGCGGAAGCGCACGGCATCTGCTGAGTCTCATCAATGACATTCTGGATATGAGCCGGATCGAATCCGGACGAATGGTTCTGAACAAAGAAGAGTTCTCGTTCAGCGATATGCTGGAACAGATCAATACCATGGTCACATCACAGTGTGAGGATAAAGGCCTTACCTATGAGTGCCGCATTCTTTCCCAGGTAAATGACTGTTACATCGGGGATGATACCAAGATCAAGGAAGTACTGATCAATATTCTGTCCAATGCGATAAAGTTTACGGAAGCTCCGGGCAGCGTAACACTGACGGTTGAGCGTACTGCAGAATTTGAGGATCAGTCCACTCTGAAGTTCTGTGTTAAAGACACCGGCATCGGCATGGACAAGGAATATATTCCGAAGATCTTTGATCCGTTCTCACAGGAAGACGGAACCCGAAAGAACAAATATGGAAGTACGGGTCTTGGAATGGCAATCACCAAGAATATCGTGGAGATGATGAACGGAACGATCTCCGTGGAATCGGAGAAGGGTGT
The DNA here is from genome assembly GCA_016284975.1 of Solobacterium sp. Lineage (GTDB taxonomy): Bacteria > Bacillota_I > Bacilli_A > Erysipelotrichales > Erysipelotrichaceae > Bulleidia. The sequence continues at coordinate 3,431 of JAEEPV010000060.1, read as the reverse complement.
CGGAACCGAATTCACCGTGATCATTACTCTGAAAAACTGTGAAGCGCCGTCCGCTGTACTGGAAAACAGTATGGACCACGGCAAGATACATGTCCTGGTCATTGATGATGAAACGATTGCGGCAGAACATGCCAGAATGGTGCTGGATGATGTCGGTATCCGGGCAGATATCTGTCTGAATGCACAGGATGCGCCGCAGATGATGGAAACACAGAATGCGAAACAGGAACCGTACAATCTGATCCTGATGGATCGTACGATGCCGCAGATGAACGGAATCGAAGCGACAAAACTGATCCGTACCAGATTCCCGAATGAAAATACGATTATTATCCTGACGGCGTATACCTGGGATGATATCCGTGAAGAGGCAATTGAAGCGGGTGTGGACGGCTTCCTGGCCAAGCCGCTGTTCGCTTCGAATGTCATAGCGGAATTTGAACGGATCGCCCGTCATACGCACATCAATCTCTTCGAAGGGAAACGGCGTGCAGAGCTTGCAGGTAGACATATTCTCCTTGCGGAAGATATCGAACAGAACGCAGAGATCATGATGGATATCCTGGAGATGGAAGAAGTGGAAACGGATCATGCCGAGAACGGAAGAATCGCGCTTGAGATGTTCCGCGAACATGAGGAGGGAACGTATGATGCGATCCTGATGGATGTTCGGATGCCGGAAATGGATGGTCTGGAAGCTACAGCGGCGATACGGGCACTGCCGAGACCAGATGCGAAGACGATTCCGATCATAGCTCTGACAGCGAATGCCTTCGATGAAGATGTACAGCGTTCTCTGCAGGCCGGAATGAATGCGCATCTGACCAAACCGGTAGAACCGGATCATCTGTATCAGACACTGGGTGAACTGATTTACGAAGCAGAAGAGAAAAAATAAGCAGTTGAAAACAGAGCCGGAATTCCGACTCTGTTTTAATGCGAATAACGTAATTCTGATCTGTTACTTCGCAGCCGCTTCTTCAAAAACCACTGCCTGATACGGCCGCAGGGTAATCGTAAGTCCGTCACTGTCGAACTTATCATAATTGCTGAAGAGAACCGAAGCGTTGGCACACCATTCCGGGAGCTGATACTTCGTGTTTTTATTGCAGAAATTGCCTGCCACAAAGACCCGCTGTCCTTCATAGATTCTGCTGTAGGCAATTACCCGCTTATTCCTGTGATCATATTCTTCCGTTTCACCGTATGTAAAGAGTTCTCTGCTCTTTCGAAGGGCAAGCAGTTTCTGGTAAAAGCGGTAGATGGATTTTTCATTTGCAAGGTCCTTTTCGACATTGATTTTCATGCAGGACGTGTTCAGGCACTGCCATGGTTCATGACCCGTGTTAAAACCGCCGTTTACCGAGCTGTCCCATGCCATTGGTACACGGGAATGATCTCTTGCGCCATATTTGATAAAAGAAAATGCGAGAGGCTTTGGAAGATGATAGCTGCACATCAGGTCGTAGACAAAATGACTGACCGGATCTTTCATTTCATCGATGGAACGGAACTCCGAGTTGGGCATGCCGATTTCCTGGCCCATATAAATAAACGGTGTTCCAAACCCGAGATAGGTGATCGTCGCAAGCATTGTCGAAGCTTCATAGCGATAGTGTTTTGTATCGATGGAGAAACGGCTGACACTTCTCGGATTGTCATGGTTTTCCAGCACCAGCGTATTCCATCCATTCCGGTGATTGAGCCTCTGAGGTTCTAACAGACCATCCTTGAACTCAAGCAGATTGAACGGCTTCCAGAAGAACTGTTTGCCGGCGATGTTGTCTGAAGTGAAATGCCCGAAGCAGAAGATCGAATCCAGTTCGTTATTGGATTCCTTAACATATTCCAGAATATTCTCAGAAGACGGGTGAAAGGATTCGCCGACTGTATAGCAGTCATAATGGGAAAGAGAACGTTCATTGAGCTCTTTCAGAAATTCATGCATGCGCGGTCCGTCAACGAAATACTGTGCACCCTTCTGATACGTCTTTGGATCATTGTCATCCTGAATCGGATACACTTTGGAGAACATGTTGAATACATCAAAACGGAACCCGTCAACGCCTTTATCCATCCAGTAACAGAGAATATCAGCCATTTCCTTTCGGACTTCGGGATTCTCCCAGTTGAGATCTGCCTGCTCTTTGCAGAAAAGATGGAGATAGAAGTCGTCGCTGTCTTTGATCCTCTCCCAGGCGCTGCCGGTAAAGGTGGATTCCCAGTTGGAAGGCGGCAGAAGCTTTCCGTTTTTCCGTTTTCCTTTGCGGATGATGTAGTAGTCACGATAGTGGGAGTCTTCCGACGCAATTGCCTGCCTGAACCATTCATGTTCGATTGAGGTATGGTTAAATACCATATCCATGATCACCTTCAGATCCCGCTTATGGCATTCTTCCACCAGCCGGTCAAAATCCTGCATGGTTCCGAACTTTTTATCGATCGCTCTGTAGTCGCTGATGTCATACCCGTAGTCATAATCCGGTGACTGATACAGCGGTGAAAACCAGATCGCCGTGACCCCAAGATCCTTTATATAATCCAGACGTGAAATGATTCCTTCAATGTCGCCCCATCCGTCGTTGTTGGAATCCATATAACTGAACGGATATACCTGATAAATGACAGCGTTCTTATACCATCTTGTTCGCATGGTCTGCTCCTTTCCGGCCTGTGATTTTTATATTTGAAACGAAGATCTCTTCTATTATGTTATCAGCGAATCGAGCTGCTGGTGAATGAAAAATACAATGAATTACACATCCGCAAGACCGGCCTCGATCAGATTCTCAACGGTAGTCTTTACTGCCCGCTCTGCGGTTTCCAGATCAATGTCATAGATCTCTGTGAGTTTTGACGGTACTGTATCCACGGTCTCACCGCTCTGGAACAGTTCAAAGATGAATGCGGCGGTATCATTCAGAACTACCGTTTTCCGGAAATCTTTGGCGGTTGTTCCAACCGGCATCACAATATTCATACCGGGCATTTTCCGCAAAACAAATCCTTCTTTCAGTTTCATGGTGTTTGTATCCTTTCTCAACCGCGGAATTCATCGATCAGGCGCTGTTCAAGCGCACATGCCGATGGATTGCACTGATGGTTCTTCGCATATTTTCCGTGGCTTGACGGACAGTAATTACACTTGTTTCGATAAGCACACGAATGACAGGTATCCGGTCTTCGGAATTCTTCAATTTCCTTATGAACGGCATTCCACGCTTCCCTGACGCCAAGCTGTTTTACATCGGCACAGATGACATCCCGGGGGAAGTTCAGGCACGGGACCATAACTCCGTCCCAGCAGACAGCGAAATGACTTCTTCCGGCAATACAGCGAAGCGTATCCGGTTTCTCTTCTTCATTTTGTTCCTTTTCCCGTCCCGGTTCTTCTTCCAGCGCGATGTGTTCCGGCGGAAACAGTTCATAGG
>JAEEPV010000059.1 GCA_016284975.1 Solobacterium sp. | reverse complement strand
TCCCGGGAAAATATATCAATCTGATCGACTATGACTTTGATAAAGCACATGCCGTTATCCAGAGGCAGACGCTTAAGGAAGAAGTTCAGCGTGATGGAAAAAAACAGTAACCCGACTGTGAAGGTGAATAATGAGAACGAGAAGAAATGCCAGTCCGGCCGCAATTCCAAATGCACCGATCGATTTAACATCGCTTCTTGATGTTATTTTCATTCTGCTTTTTATTGTGATACTGGCCTACAGCAAGGCCAGTCAGGATCTCAGGCTGAAACAGGAAGAACTTGAACAGAACGCAGCAGCTTCCTCTCAGGAAAATACCAGTCAGTCGATACACTCCGATCTGATTGATCAATATACTGCAGAAATCGCAGCAGGTACAACGGATCCGAATATCTATCTGAAACGCGGCGATGAATATCTGAGAATTGCGCAGGAAGAAAACTATTATGATGCATATGACTATGCCAATAAAGACTATATCGTAGCCTTTAATCTGGGCGGAGATCTTTCCGGGCGTGCAGAAAATCTCGTGACTATGTATGAAGCGAAAGCGGAAAAGGCAAAAGATGAAAACGATATGGAAGGTTACGAAGGTTATCTTAGGCGTGCAGAAAATCTGATTCCTTCTGCAGAACGAAGAGCGCTGCTGAATCAGCTGTTTATTGAAGTAAATGTAAAACCTTTTATCAATAAAAAGAAAATATTTGAATACTATGATGCAGAAGGAAATCCGGAAGATTATTATGTGATTGTAAAATATGATGAGAGAGGCTATGGCTGTGAGAAATCAACCTATGACGGAAATGATAATCGAATAGATACCTACGATGACTTTGAATTTGATCAGTATGGTCATTGTATTCGTGACGCTGTTTTTAGTGTCGCTCCATCGAGTTACCTGAAATTTTATGAAGAACATCGAATGACTTATAGCGATGACGGACAGCTGCTTGAAACAAAAATCTATGATCTGAAAACAGGTAACCTTCTTGGATCACAGGTAAATGATTATGACGATTTAGGAAGATTTTCAGGGTATCACTATATTGACGCAATTACAGGTGGTTCTGCTGGATATGTTGTTTATCTTTACAATGAAAATGATGAATTCTGGGCAACCGATACTTATGATGCGAACGGTAATCTGCTTTATCATGACCTTGCGGAAGACGAATGATAAAACAGAGTCATTATTTCGGCAATGGAAGTTATTATCATGAAGTAAATGGGGATGAACGGTGATGCAGGAGTGGACGAAAGAACAGTTAATTGAAACCGTCGAAGATGCGAAAGCGGGAGATGAGTTCGCAATTAATGATCTGACACGAATATACGGAAAGAAACTGTATTTCTACGCCCGTTCACACGCGAATAACGACGCCGATGCACAGGATATTCTGCAGAATGCCTGGATCAAAATCATTAATAATATTGAAAACCTGAATGATAACTCCATGTTTTTGTCATGGGCACACAGGATCATCAAAAATGTATCTGCAGATTTTTACAGTTCAAAAGTAAAGAAAAATTCAGTGCTGTTTTCGGATCTCGGTGATACAGAAGAAGGACTGGAATTTGATCCGGAAGACGAACGGATTTCTTCCCGTCCAGACCTTGTGATGAGTGAAAAAGACAGAAAGGATATCATTCTGGAGGTCTTAGATTCTCTGACAGAAGATCAGCGCATGGTGATCGTAATGCATTTCTATGATGAAATGTCTTTGGATGCGATCTCACAGAAACTCGATGTGCCGATGTCGACGGTTCAGGGCCGTTATCAGAAAGCGAAAAACGCGATCAAGGAAAAAGTATCGAATATCCAAAAGCGGGACGGTCTGCGGCTGTATGGTCTTCCGCCATTCTCCTACTTCATTTATCTTCTGTCGTTCGAAAAACCAGACGCAGCAGCCTCTGCCGCTGCAGACACGCTGTCTGCAGCGGGTGCAGATGCCGCAGCTGCGATACCTGCAAATACAGAAACTGCTGCAACGATCACAGGGACTTCTGTCAGTGCCGGAGCAGCCGCAAAAACTGCTGCGAGTTTCTGGACAGCAGAAAAAATCATCGGTGCGATCGCAGTAACGGCAACCTTATCCGCATATCCGGTATACAGTGTGGTAAGCAATTCCATTTCAACGGTAACGGTAGATGTTTCTCAGTACATGGATGTAAAAGTAGAAGGAACAAACGGAAAAGGAACTGTTTCTGTTTCCTATGAGGATACAGGGGATGAAGAACTGAATAAGCTTCTCTCGGAAGGAGAGTGTTCCGTTACCGATAACGGAATACTGGAGAATGGGCTGACGGTTACTATTGCCTGTACTTACGACCTTGAAGAGGCGAAATCGAAAGGATATAAGCTTTCAAATACAGAGCGGTCTGTCGTGATTACCGGACTTACCAATCTCCATGCGTTTGATCTGTTCAATGGTGTCTCGGTTGTGTGGGATGTGAATGCCGAAGAACATACTGCCGGCATACAGCTGATCGTTCCAGAGAATCCGCCGGCAGATATCACTTATACAGTAACCAGCAATGATGGCAACGGAAACGTTATCGTTCATGCGTCGGTGGATCCTCAGGAACTGGCTGCGGCAGGATATGAAGCAGCAGGCGGGCAATATGATAAAACCTACTCCCTTGGCTTAGAACCAGAGACTTATCCGATTGAAAGAGCCCAGTGTCTGAACAGTGGAAATGAGTGGAATAAAACGACGCATACCTGTTCGGTTCCGCAGATTAATCAAAGAATTGAAGTCAACATAAGCGATACAGAGCGCGCCAGAGTCAGAACACTTGCGCAGAGCTATGTAGGAAGAACCGGGACAAGTGAAGAGATTGCGCATCAGTTTATCAATGAACTGTATGGAGTAGATACAACGAATATGAAGAATACCTATTATGTTGATGATCCGATGATTGGTGATTTTATTCTGTTCTATGATGAAGACGCAATATGCAGACGTACCGCAGTTTATATTGGGAACGGTCAGATGCTGTCCGGTGATTATAATGATGGAACTGCACATATTGCCAATGTTGAGGGTTCTTCTTACAGAAGATATGTATATTACAGAACGATACGCAGCTGACTCCAGATATGGATGCTATTGGTTTATGAATTACCACGAGTGATTGCTTGCGCAATCTCACGTGGTTTCAAGGGAATCCTTTCGGATTCCTGGGGATTCACGTCTCCCATATCCGGTTTAATCCGGATTACTTTTGTTTCTGAGCATTTTGATTCTGAATCATCGCTTCATACATCGGATGCTTTATAACGATGATTCTGTCATGCATCAATCCGGTGTTTTCAAATGCATCGGTAATACATTTACGCATGATGTTAGCGGATCCGTTCACATCCGCATAGATTTATCCGGTTTATCATCCCTGGTGAAGAAGACTCCGACTTCTGTAAGTCGGAGATGAATTCACCTTTTTATTATGTGTTTTCATGATCACTTTGATGATTCAATATATTTTTTAAGAAATTTGAGGGGATTCTTTCATTCACGCCTAAGAGATAAGTGAAGGGGGATGAAAGACCATGATGATCGCAGTCAAATGCCGTATGTATCTGAACAAACATCAGGCTGAGCAGGCTTTGAAAACGCTCGGCTGCTGCAGATATGTATACAACCTGTATCTGAATACCTGGAATATCCTTTTTCAGTTCACCGGTAAAGGAATGTCTTATTATTCCTGCT
>JAEEPV010000058.1 GCA_016284975.1 Solobacterium sp. | reverse complement strand
TCCAGGATTCCGCCAGCGACGGAACGATCTCCGCAGTTCCATCGGGACCGATTTCCGTTTCTACCAATCGGTTAAAGCCATTCTGGGCAATTGTGTAATATAGAGACGTACATTGAAAATCAAGCGTATCCGGATCATCTTCAATCACAATCAGATATCCGGAGGTATCCGTTTCTTCCGATTCTTCTACCGCATCAGATAATACATTTTGTGCGGAACAACCCGAAAGAAATACAGTCATCGCCAGCAGCGAAGAAATGGAAAAAGTGGTATGTGTCATAAACGAACTTCTCATAAAGGCACCTGCCAGAATGTTCTTGAAAATGGATTATCAAGTGGCCGATCACAGTCGTTTCACCGGATCTGATAAGCCAATTATACAGTTTTTTAATATATAAGTACGAGTAATAGTGAATTCTTGCTTGGTTCCCTAAATTTAATTTATCCTCCATTTTTAAACCATGTGTATCTCTCAGAAGCTGTAAATACTGACACTGTAAAAGATCAATTTCTCATTTGGTTTGAAGAATGAAGGGTAGTTGATTTATAATTTTTTTTAATCGAAATCTGTAGGGGCAGATTATTCAATGCATTCACTGAGAACAAAAATAACGGCAGTAATGATCAGCGCGATTATGATCACAATGATTATCGCGACGGTTTTTGGCGTTGCTGCGATCCGTGATATCGGACAGAAAAACTCAGAAAAGATACTGATGCTACTGTGTGAAGCAGGAGCGAAGAATCTTGATGTATTACTTCTCGATGCGGAACAGGATGTTGAGACGATCTCGGCCTATGTGGAAGCGGATCTTACCGCATTGGATGATGAAAGTCTGTCTGCACATCTTAACCGGGTCAGTGATTTCTTCAAACGGGCCCTTTATAAGACAAACGGCATAATCACGTACTACTATCGGATCGACCCGGCCGTATCCCCCAATGTAAAGGGATTCTGGTTTGTAAATGAGGACGGGGAAGGCTTTCAGGAACATGAAGTGACGGATATTACGCGTTATGATACCGAAGATACTTCACAGCTGGTGTGGTTTACCGTCCCCAAGGCAACCGGGAAATCTGTCTGGCTGCCGCCGTATATTACCGATAATCTCGATGCACGGGTCATCTCCTATAACACACCGGTCTATCTGAACGGCAGGTTTGTCGGAGTGATCGGTATCGAATTGGATTACTCCTTCATGGCAGAAGAAGTAAACAATATAACGCTCTATGAGAACGGTTATGCATTTGTTAACGATGAGGCAGGTACGCTGATCTACCATCCGCGCATGGATGTCATGACCATGGAAACACCGCCGGTAACACCGGAAGCGTTTCGGGGCAGCAGGAATACAATCATTAACTATACCTTCGATGGGGTAAAGAAGATGGCGGTAAGTCTGCCTTTGGTCAACGGAGACTGGCTGAATGTTTCGGTTCCGGTCAATGAGATCAATGCCGTATGGCAGAGATGGGTCAGAGCAATCATTATCGCGTTTGCGGTATTACTGATATTATTTATTTTTTTCATCATGAGATATACCAGGCGGATCACAAAACCGCTGCAGGATATCACAAAGGTGGCAGAAGAAATTGATGCCGGCAACTATGACCATAAACTGGATTACTCCGGGGATGATGAGATCGGTATCCTGACCCGCACCTTCAGCCGGGTCGCACAGAACTTAAAGCGTACCATTACCGATCTTAACGATCTTGCCTATGCGGATGCCATGACATCTCTTCGCAACAAGGGTGCCTTCGACATCTTCATGAATAATCTGCAGATCGAATGCAATGAGAACCGGGAGAATCTTGTATTCGCGATCATTATGTTTGACTGCAACAGTCTGAAAGCCATAAATGATCAGTACGGGCATGATAAAGGCGATATCTACCTGAAAGAGACAGCGAACATCATCTGTGATGTATTTAATCACAGTCCGGTATTCCGGATCGGCGGAGACGAGTTTGCGGCACTTCTGGAAGATGGTGACTATGAAAACCGGGATGCACTCCTGAACGAGTTTGACAGAAGATGTGCGGAAAAACAGAAACAGAAAACCAATGCCTGGGAAAAGGTAAGTGTAGCCCGCGGTATGGCTGCCTATGACCCGAAGGAAGATGACACGGTATATGATGTCGTACGGCGTGCAGACCGTCTGATGTACGAGAATAAATGGAATTACAAAAAGACACTTGCAGGATCGAAATCATCGGAATCACGCTAAAAATAAAACAGAAGCACAGTGCGTGCTTCTGCATGGAAATGTAAGAAAGAAGGATGCCCTTGGGAAAAGGGCATCCTTTACTTCGAAGTGTTTGGATCTGCTTAGTAGATCGACTCAATGAACTGATAGTCTTCTTCCAGCTCTGCAGCACTGATATCAGCGTTGTCGCAGCGGACAGACCACCAGTACTTGATATCACCAACACTGTAGTTCTTACGCTTAAAGAAAGCCACATAGTCTCTGAGCAGGGCTTTGCGTGATCCGGACATACCGCCGCTGACTTTTTCCAGTTCCTGAGCTTCCAGTTCCAGCTTTTCAAAAATTTCTCTGTTTTCCATACTTTACCTCCAGTTTTTTCTTAAGTGATTATTAGTAATTGACCAACGATTAAACCCCCAACGGAGTTGGGGCGAACGGAGTAAGCAGTAGCGTTGAACAGAGTACCAAAATAGAAAAACCTCGGCTTAATATGGAAGCATGTCTAGCAAACCGCTACATAGAAAGTCGAGGTAATCCACATGGACAATCAAAGTTTATCTCATACAAAGTACAATTGCACGTACCATGTAGTTTTTATCCCAAAATATCGAAGGAAAACAATGTATGGATCTCTGCGTACAGATGTCAGGGATATTTTGAAGAAAGTATGCGATATAGAAGGAATCCAGCTGATAGAAGGTGCAGTATGTGCGGATCACGTTCACATCTACATGGCAATTCCACCGAAGATGAGTATATCTACAGCAATGTCGAAACTGAAAGGAAAAAGTGCGCTAATGATATTCGATAAATATCCTCGATACCGAGACAAAAATGGTCGCCATTTCTGGGCTCGGGGATACTACGTAGAGACAATAGGCCAAGTGAACGAAGAAACAATCAAGAACTATATCAAGGAATAAGAAGACGGCGATAGGATAGAAGGATAGCGAGAGAAAGCGGTCGCTAGGCCTCGCCTTTAGGCGAAACGACAAACTGCCCGGAGGGCATTCCGCAAACCACCAGCAGGACTGGTGGTCATGACTTCTATATTGATATCCGGTCTATGCGTTCCGGCCGGACTCAGTTTCATCCGTTTTTTATGAATTCCCGGGAGCTTTGCGGAAGGATATCTTATGGAACTGCAGCAGCTTCCCCGTAAGGTATTTTCTCTCTTCGTTGTTGCTGATGAGATAGATCTCCATGGCGCCCCAGAACGGAACGGTTGCCATGATATCGAGAATATAGGCAATGATACTCTTCAGTGTTTCATTTGCGAACGGAACGTATTCCAGCCCGATGGAGACCAGAATGAATACCAGACCGATTCCGCACAACAGCAGGGCAAGACTATTCTGATCTTTCTTCTGCCGTTTTTTCACGGCGGATTCCATCAGCACATTTTTCCGGAAGATCTCTTCCAGTTCCTGTTCATTGTATTCTTCCAGATCCGAAAACAGAATCTCCAGATCAACTTTGTAATGTTTTGGCGTCAGGTCAAACGCATGAAAGATTTCGCCAAAAAACGATTCATCGATGAACGGAATCTTCGTTACCGTGTTCTCACGAAAAATATCACTAGGCTTTTCATATTTCATCCGGATAAACGCGATTTTATTCTCCGGATCCAGATCCAGGAATTCGCTCTCGATACTCGCATTCTGTTTCATCGTTCGTTCCCCTGCATAACAACTGTTTCGTTTACACTGTACTATCGTATTCCCTGATTGTTTTCGTTTCAATATTCCGATTCCCCGACATGAAAAAAACAGGATATTTTTCGGATATCCTGCTGTGTTTCCTTGATTCCTGTCAAGAACCGGTTCCCCGGTATTCCACGCACATCATCGTGAGGTCATCAAACTGCTCTGCGTCTTTTACAAATTCATTCACACTGTGCCGTACTTCCATGAGAATTTCATACGGCGTACCATCACCTTTCTGATTCAGCGCATCTATCAGACGGTCGGTACCGTAAAGCTCCATTTCCTTACTGGTTGCCTCCGGAACACCGTCCGTGTATAAGAAGATCTTGTCGCCGGGATCCATCTGGATTTCATATTCGGAATACGATACTCCTTCCATAATACCGGTCGCAATATTGTGCTTCCCCTTCATCAGTTCAAACTTTCCGTCCTTCTTTCGGAATGCAGGATATTCATGACCGGAATTAACGGCTTTCATCTGTCCGCTGGAGACATCCAGTATTCCAAACCAGATCGTAACAAACATCTCTTCCTTGTTGTTGGCACAGATCATTTTGTTCGTCCGCTTCATGATTTCCGCAGGGCTGCCGCCGATCGAAGCGCAGTTCTGAAGAATCACCTTGGAAATCATCATAAACAGGGCACCGGGTATGCCCTTACCGGACACATCCGCAATCACAATTCCCAGATGATCCTGATCAATAAAGAAGAAGTCATAGAAATCTCCTCCGACCTCCCGGGCCGGATCCATAACGGCATAGATATCCACATCGCCTCGTTCCGGGAATGCCGGGAAAATACTTGGCAACATACTGCTCTGGATCTTGGAAGCCAGTTCCAGTTCCGCAGTGATACGCTCATTCTCCTTGGTGATCTGCTCAATACTGTCGATATAGTGATCGATCTCACTGGTCAGCTCGATAAAGTCCTCGGACAGCTGTCCAATTTCGTTCTGGCGGATCGCAGCCGCACCTCTTTCGGAAAGGATCCTGTTCAGGTTTCGGTTGACCTCTCCGCTGTTTTTGGTTTCGGTATACAGGTTAATATTTTTCAGGATCTGTTCCAGTGGACGGATGCCGAAGAAGTACAGAAAGCCCATGATGAGCTGTACCAGAATGAACTGGTAAAAGACCGCATATCCGGTTCCGAACCTTGCGGAATCCTTGATATCCGCATTCATGGATGTGATCTTATAGGAAACACCGACCAGAACCGCATGGCTATCAAATTCATACAGCATCCGGTAATAATCCGCGTAATTTCCGCTGTAATCGTAATTCCCGTTTTCATAACCCGCGGTTTTATCCTGCCTCGATTTTTCCACCGCATCCCGCATCGCTTCCTGCATCTCCGGCCGGCCTTCCGCGGATATGACATTGCCAAGCGGATACACCTCGTGATAGTTGGTTCCGCGGACGGAATCCTGATCCGCAGCAGACAGCAGGAAGGTCTGCTTCTGATACGGTTCCTTTCCCGTTTCGGTATCGGTCACGAAACAGTACAGATAATTCACTTTATAGTTCTGCTTGATTTCATTCAGCCTTGTGATCAGCCAGGAATAGGCAATTTCTGCATACAGTTTCTGATCCTCTTCCGATAAAGCCTTTATTTCTTCTTCGGAGGCATAGCGGATCTGAAGATCCGGCTGGTGCTCTTCCAGCAACTGTTCTTTTTCTTTTGTTTTTACACTGTCTGTAAAATCGACATCATACTCAATATCCATGTCATCACAGTGTTCATACCAGTACTTCAGCAGCCAGCTGTAAGCCGGATACTCTTTGATTGAAAGCGAAGCTTCTCCTGCGATCTCGGTCGCAAAACGGGCTGCTTCATTCTTTTTGGATTTCTCCGCCAGATGGGACTGCGAAAAATAGGTGATAATACCGATCACCACCATTCCAACCATTACCATCAGATAAATCTGCAGGATAATACCGGTTTTGGATTTCTTTTTTTCGCTCGAATTATCCATGACTGCATCATACCAAAAATCATTTTCAGAAGCACTCTGCGAATGTGTGCATACAGAAAAAAACGGCACCCATCCGGGAGTACCGTTTCAAAACGACCTGCATTCCCCGTATTCCGCAAGACAGGAATACCCGTCCCTGCCTTGATCAGACAGGCGAAGGATCTTACAGGGATATCCGCATACCGTCATTGTTTCGTTCATTTCAGTTCGTTGGTATGTTTTGCCTTTTCCGCCTTGCGCCAGTCATCACGATAGCCGCTCAGCGCATCGACGAACCGTTTTGCGACATAATGCGGACGCGTAATCGCACTTCCCACCACGACGGCATGACAGCCGACGAAAATGCACTTCATCGCATCTTCCGGTGTATACAGATGGCCTTCCATGATCACAACCGCTTTGCCTTCCATTTCCCGGCACATCTCTGCGACCATGCGGTAGTCTGCGCCTTCAATATTTGCGGTTTCCTTCGTATAGCCGTACAGCGTCGGCGCTACGATCTCCGCACCGTTATCGGAAGCACGTTTGGCTTCTTCAATATTTGAAACATCCGCAAAGATCAGATGATCCGGATACTTGACCCGTACCTCTTTGATGAGATCCCACGCCTGTGTTCCTTCGTGGGTGATCTGTGCCGTACAGTCCAGCGCGATAATATCGCAGCCGGCTTCAACAATGGCATCCACTTCCTTCATGGTCGGTGTAATGAATACATCCGTATCGTCATGCCATACTTTGTACAGTCCGATGACCGGAAGATCCGGAATCGCCTTCTTGACCTTACGGATCTGTTCCGGAGAATTCAGGCGCAGTCCGACGGCGCCTGCCCATTTTGCACACTCGGCCATTTTGACAACCATGTCTTCGGTATAGATCGGCTCGTCCTTCTGGGTCTGGCAGGATACGATCAGGCCGCCTTTCAGACTCTCAAGCAGTGCTTTCTTTTTCGGATCAGTTGTAATCATTGTTATTTTTCCTCCACTATCATGATATTCTTCGGCAGTTTCCGATGTCCGGTTTCACTCGTAAAGACTGTTTTAAAATCGGTAATCCCCGCATACGTACATGCCGCTTTCTGATCAAATTTACTTCCGTCAATCAGCAGATAACAGATTTCACTCCGTTTCATGGCCGCTTTTTTCTGACAGGCCAGAGCGAAGTCTGCCACCATGACTTCTCCGGTTTCAAGATCAACGCCGTTAGCACTCATGAATGCGGCGTCAAAATGATAATACTCCAGCATTTCTGCGGCATATTCCCCGCCATTCATGTCATATTTCGGGTCATACTGTCCTCCCAGCAAGTATAAAGTGCACTTGGCGTTTTTGGGGAAGCGCTTCAGAAGATATACGGAAGGTGTAACGATCATTACCTCCCGTTCCGCAAGTTCATCGATCAGAAACGCGGTCGTTGTACCGGAGTCCAGAAAGATCCGGGATCCGTCACGGATTTCACGGGCAGCCCGATGCGCGATTCGTTTCTTTTCCCGTACATGAACCGCTCCTTTTTCGGATACTGCCGGTTCTGCTTTCTTAACCAGCCGTTCCTGAATTTCCGGCAGCGTCGCTCCGCCATGTTCCCGCACCAGCAGGCCTTCCTCCTCCAGTGTACAAAGGTCACGCATGATACTGGAGCGAGAGGTATTCAGTTCGTTCATCAGATCCCTCACATGGACGAATCCGTTTCCCCGGATCTTTTCCATGATCAGGACATGACGTTCTTTTTCCAGCATTCTCTATCCCCCAATCGTTACGAGTTCATCCCGGTATTGTTCCAGATCCTTTGCGGATATGGATGGCTCCGCTTCATATGCATAGTCTCTCTGAAGCTGGTGCCACTTGGTCTTTCCAAGGTTATGAAACGGCAGAAGATTCACCGCCTGAACCGGATGCGCTTTGATAAACGACAGGATCTCATCAAGATTCCCGCGGTTGAATCCGGGAATGACCGGAACTCTTGCGATTACATCCTTTCCCCGCTTCTCACACAGGTATTCAAAGTTTTTCCTGACCATTTCAAACGGTGCTCCGGTCACCTCATACAGTTTTGCCGCATTCACATGCTTGATATCAAACAGAAAGAGATCGATATACGGTTCTGCCTGATGGAACAGCGACGGTTCACAGACACCGGTCGTTTCAATCGCCACATGCAGACCGGATTCCTTTGCCTGCTTGATCAGAGCGACTGCGGCTTCTTTCTGAAACAGCGGTTCTCCGCCGGAGAATGTCACTCCCCCGCCGCTTTCCTGATAGTAATCGAGATCCTTAAGCACTTCCTTCAGGATCGCATCATTTTCCATGTATGTTCCGTTTATGGAAAGCGCATTGTTCAGACAGTGATCAACACATTGTCCGCAACGGTCACACTGACCGCGATCCATCTGAAACGTCTGTTTTTCAAAGTGAATCGCATGCATGGGACAAACCGATTCACAGACCCGGCAATGAACGCATTTGTTTTCCATATGCATCAGCACCGGTTCTTTCTGCCAGGTCTCAGGATTTGCACACCACGGACAATGAAGCGGACATCCCTTCAGAAATACGGTTGTACGGATTCCCGGTCCGTCTTTGGTCGCAAACCGTTCAATATTCGAAACACTAATCATAGAGTTCTCTGCTCAGCAGTTCTTCCTGCACATGACGGTCAAGATTAACGAATACCGCGCTGTAGCCGGCTACCCGGACAATGAGATCCTGATGGTTCTCTGGATGGATCATCGCATCTTCCAGCTCACCCGGATCCACGCAGGTGACCATCAGCTGACAGCCGCCCTTTTTGAAATACGTCTTCCACATCGCCCGGACCTTCGCTTCATCTTCTTTCATCATCCTGGGGGTGAATTTCATGTTCTGAACGCTTCCCGCATGATACTTCGCATCAAACTTCGCGAGGGAATTCATACAGGCAGTTGGTCCGTTCTTGGCGGCACCTCCGACCGGATTATTCGCCGGGTTCATGTACATGCCTTTCTTTCTTCCGTCAAGACTTGCATCGGTCTGAAGTCCCCAGTCGCTGTTGGTCTGATTATTGGAAATGACGATGAGATAGTAACCAAGACCTGCTTCGATTCCGCGGTCACGGATACCTTTTGCGACATATTCATAGAGTTCGTTTGCCAGCGCATCGACGTCTTCGATATCATTGCCGTATTTTCCCTGGGCAAGCAGGTCTTTCTGAATAAGTGCGTTCTCTCTTCCTTCAAAATTCGCCAGGGCAGCGTCATTCAGCTGCCGCAGCGTATACTTCCGTTCTTCAAATACCAGCTTTCTGATCGCATAGAGTGCATCGGATGTATTGATATTTCCATACGTCTCATTCGTTCCTCCAAGGATCTCCACACCGCCGTCGAGCAATGCTTTTCCTCTGGCAATACAGTCATCCATCAGGATCGAAGTAAACAGGAAGCTCACCTCACGGTTCATTACTTCATAACTGTATTTCTGTGCCTGTACGCTTAGATCAAAATAGTAATCCAGCAGTTCCTTATACTGATCGAAGAACTGTTCAAACGTCTGGAATTCCTCCAGCTTCTTTACATGAACCGGGCCGGCTTTATAAATCCCGTCCATCGGATCGATTCCTTCATTCAGTGCCATCTGCAGGATCTTCAACAGATTCAGCAGCGTATTGGGTGTACCGGTGCTTTTCCCCTGTATGACATATTCCGTACAGCCAAACGGCACATACTGTTCTGCGATCTTCCGGTCTGCCCGCATGCCCCACATAACGGCAGGAACATTGACATCATCGTTATACAGGGTCGGATAGGTATGCCCGGACGCAAGACATTCATAGGCCAGATCAAGAAGTTCCTTTGGTGTTGTGGAATCAAACCGCAGGGTAAACTGCGGCTCAACATATTTTGTACTTCGGCAGACCTCAAGACAAAGCCGCGCAAACAGATCACAGGCCTCCGGGTCTTTTCTTCCCTGCCCGCCGACAATAATCCGCCCGTTTACGGTTGTCCTTCGGTTTTCAATCAGGGTCCAGAGGGAACGCACGATTTCCCGCGCCTCTTCCCAGTTCAGGGTTCCATTCTCCAGATCCTTCTTCAGAAACGGTCCCAGCACGATATCCAGTCTTCCGTAATTGATACAGCCGGCACACAGGGCAAACAGCCACATCAGCTGCAGTGCCTGACGGAAGGTTTCCGGTTTATGATCGAGCAGGTACACCAGGTCCGCTTTCATCTGTACCAGTTCCTTCATCCGCTCCGAATCGGCATCTGCCATGGCGTTCTCTGTCAATTGAATCTGTTTCAAAATGACATCCCTGAACAGATCCATCGCTCCGATACATGCCCGAATGAATTCATTATCTTCCGCACGCTTCAGCTCCTCGCAGATCCCTTCGATTCCAAGATTCACCAGCTTTTCATAATCCAGCATCATGCCGGAAAGACGGGCGGTCGCCATAAACGGATATTTACAGTCAATAAAACGGCCGGTCGTGGTATCGTTCAAAACGTCATTGCAATACAATGCCTTGACGTCATGGTCCTGCCAGTAGTCATACAGTGCCATGGCTCTGGCTTTTTTCGCCGGATCTTCAAACCGTTCGGAAAATGCGCGCAGTTCATGAAAGACGCAGTAATGACCGACGCCGCCGATCGACGTCACCGATCCAAATCCGATCGGCAGGAAATCCAGTCTTCCGGCGATCCGGTCCTGTCGTTCAATACTGCGGAACATGGTCGGAAAAAGAACCTTCAGACAATTCAGTTCACGCTCTGCCTTGTTCAGATTCAAACTTTCCTGATGAGCCCGGGTATAAGCCTCCATGATCTCAAGCTGCTCATCGAGTGTCTTTTCCGATGGGAGCCGTTTGGATACGTTTACGTTCTGTGCTCCTTCAATATTGATTCGCGCCATTTCCGCTACCTCTCTTCATTTTCAGTATAATCCAGCTCTCTCAAAAAACAACCACAATGATTCATTTTTGTTCATTTTTGTTCATATTCAGACAGAACAAAAGAGGCGTTCTGCCTCTCTGCTCTCTTTCCTTTTATTCTGCCCAGAAGAGACGGTTCGCT
>JAEEPV010000057.1 GCA_016284975.1 Solobacterium sp. | reverse complement strand
GCCGTTAATTGTAATGCCGCGGTTGATGTTGACGTCCTTAACCATCCACTGGCCGTTGGCATTAACGAATTCTGCGTGCGGATATTCACTCTTTTCCTTGCGTTCGACATTTGCAGAACTCATCTGACGCAGTGCTTCGGAAGAATAGATGGTAATTGGCTTCTTTTTGTTGCGCAGCAGGTGTGATTTCCACTCCACATTGGGATTATAGGAATCCTCAAAAACGAATACCTGCGATTTGTTTCCTTCCATGATACGGATCAGATCGCCATCATGAAGTAAAACCGGTTCGGAATCTGTGATTTCCTTTTTGTTTATATATGTATGATTCTTCAGATTAATGGAAGTCAGATGCCATTTCTTTCCTTCCAGAGGATTTCTGTCCAGGGTGATCCGGAACTGCGGAACCCCGAGAATGCCGTTATCAAGCGTCAGCTTTCCGTTGACAACATCCGACGTTTCTCCATAGCAGATATCGGTCTTGTCACCCATGGAAAACTGCATATGATCTCCGCGGGAATTCAGGGCAGTCAGTTTAGCGAGATCTGCGATGTTCGTGTCGTTGTAGGTTGTCGTGGTCTCAGTCTGCGCTTTTTTTTCTGGAGCCTTTGATTGTTCTTTCTTTTCCGGCTCCGCAGAAGAATTCTTTTCCTTCTCGTCCGTTTTCTTGTCTGTGCTCATATATTCCTCCCTGTAAATGATATTGGATCAGCGGAACAGTCCGCCGAGACCTGAAAACTTATCCATAAAGCCGGCAAACTTATCAACAGATTGCGTCAGACTGGTGATTGATGTATTCAGTCCTTCATAGTCAAGATTTGACAGTCCCTGTACAGCCGGTTCGGTCTGATCAATCAGCCGGTTGATTCGTTCCAGTGTAGCTGCCATTTCGTTGGTCAGTGCGAGAAGCTTCGGACCAACGATCAAAACCATCGCTACAAGCAGGATCAGGATCAGTACTTCGACATAGGCAATAATGCGCCGGTGCAGGGCGGCTGTCTTCTGCTGCTTGGCCAGGCGCATGAGAATCTCATGATCATCCATGGTCATATTTTCTTTATTTTCACTCATCTGGAGAACCTCCAATAATATAAGAATTTTATCATATTATATAAAAAAGACAGGAATGAAATCCTGTCTAGCATACATAATTGAGGTAGTAGGGGAGCTGCTGGCGCCACCATGGCCAGTCATGTGCTACATCTTCTCCCCAGAAGTCCACCCATGCGGGAATATTCTTGTATTCAAACAGTTCTTTCATCCGGGCGCTGTCTTCCTGCATCGGATGTTCCCAGGCACCTCTTCCGCAGCAGAGAATGATGTCACGGTGACGGTACATTTCGACATACGGATGATCATACGGCATGCCGTTGATGTAATCGACCGGGGAGTTTGCATAGACCAGATCATCGAAGTAGTCTCCGAAGAACAGTCTTGCATTGTATGCTCCGGAAAGGGCGATGCAGCCGGAGAAGATGTCCGGTCTTCTGAGCATGAAGTTAAGCGCGTGTGTTCCGCCCATGGAACAGCCGGTCGTCATGATGCCCGCGGCATAGTGACCGCCGTTGGCATCCTTGTTGATATCGAAGATCCGCGGACACAGTTCATCGCAGATATATCTTACATAATCTTCCTGACTCTGGATGCGGGCCCGGTTGTCCCAGCTTTTGGAAGACCATGAATTAATGTCGTTGGAATCGCAGCAGAACATCTGGATTCTTCCTGCATCGATAAACTCCTGTGCGCAGGCAATCATACCTTGATTTTCGAAGTCGAAGAACCGTCCATCCTGTGAAGGGAAAACCAGGATCGGCTTTCCGGCATGACCATAAACCTTAAACTCCATGTCGCGGTTCAGATTGCTGCTGTATTCCTTGAAATACTCTGTTTTCATTTGCTCTTTGCCTTCTTTGGTTTCGGTGCGTCTTCCGGGTGCCGTTCAACGGACGGTTTGCGCTCGTAGACGAACTTCATGAACTCGAAAATGTCTTTCTCTTCCTTGAAACGGGCGATGTAAGCCTCATCTCCCATGGCGATGCCGAGAATAGCCGGCATGCGT
>JAEEPV010000056.1 GCA_016284975.1 Solobacterium sp. | reverse complement strand
ATCTACTTAGTCAAAGCTACAAAAGTAGTTGTTTTAACTGTACGCTATTCACGATTTCAAAGAACATCTTCCGAGATTTGCTGGATTTAGAATAAATCTCAGGTTTTAATCAAAATCTATTGACTTCCTTATAGTTAAATCCCCCTATTTAAATCACCCTCAGCTTCATCTCAGAAAATTCACAGTCAAAGTAGGAATTTCCCGGGCTGCAGGCATAAACACCGGCAATCACCGGTTCTGTGCTGGAAGCAAAATGAAGCCATCGCATATCGGAGTATTTCTCTCCGTTAAAACTATACTGGAAGCGGGCATTTCCGTTCCAGAATAAAACTCTGAGATACATCCACCGGATTCCGTTTCCGAGCTCCCGGCAGCTGCGGTCTCCATATCCATGGGAATAGACCGTACAGGCAAGATCCAGTGAATCCTGTTTGGCTTCAATGCCTGCCTTTGCCCAGTGCAGATTATTTCGCTTGAGCAGGACCCCGCATTCATCTTCGATTCCGCGAAACCCGTAATCCACGCGTACGGTAAAACCGAAATTCACCTGGGGATCCAGCAGCATCCCATACGCATTGGTCGAGTCAAAGGAAAGCGAATGAAAACTCGTATGTGGTTCCGTTTCCAGAACCAAACGGTTTTCCTTGAACATATACATGGATGGCATACGCATCCAGTGCAGTGACGAAGGATCCAGCCACTCACTCATTAATACATCTCCACGTGAACAACACGGCCGATTTTTCTCAGGTCTTCCGCCATTTCATTAATCAGCGCAATCTTTGCGTTCAGGCTGATCGGTGAATAATCAATCGCTGAATGTGCCGGGTTGTCGCTGAGGCCGACCATAAATGTAATGCCGCTGGAAAGCAGCAGCACCCGTACCAGACAGGTTGCGCCGTCATCCTCTTTCGACAGTTCCAGTTCTTCCTCGTATTTCGTATCATTGGCAGCACGTTTGAGGTATCTGGATACTTTCTGAAGGGTCAGAACACCTTCCGTAACAAGATCAATACCGTCAATAAAACCTTTCGGCGGAACGTCAGCCGTCATATTCAGAATGCTGTCGGTTGTAATTTCCTTGCCGGTGATACGGGAAACAATATTGCTGGTTGTTCCTCCGCAGCACACTTTCTTTCCGGTCGCCGCCAGCAGTTTCCTGACAACCTTTTCATCATCCTCTTTCCTGTCAGGCGGCCCAACCATGATTCGTGTTTCCGAATACGGCATGACATTCAGACAGGCTACCGTAGAGTCATCCCCCGGCTGGCCGCCATACAGATAATCGACATTGGTCAGAAGAATCCGGGTGATTTCACGGGCATTGTCTTCCGGTTTGATGGAGTCTTCCAGAAATTTCGTAACCTCATTGTGACCCCAGCCAAAATTCAGAGTCATACCGACACCCGCATGAAGTACACCGTCGGAGAACGTCACAAAACGATCGCCTGGCTGAACCAGAAGATTCGTAATATAGATATTTCTGCCGTTGATTTCCTCACACTGCCGCTCATGTTCAAGTGCCTTGCCGTTTCTGAGAATGATGCAGGCGGGATTATCGAACTCTGCAATGTATGCCGCTCCATCGTAATAGATCGGAACAATTGTAAAAGTCGAATAGGCCACGCCGCGTTCGGAACATACCGGAAGCGTATCGGCTATTGTCTCTACCGCATCCGACAACAGCATTCCCGAAAAAATCATCTCACTGAGAATCGTACTGGTCAGTGTGGAAAGGATATTGGCCTTTACACCGCTTCCCAGTCCATCCGCAAGCACCATCACCAGACAGTTATCGCTTCTGCGGATCTGAACACGATCGCCGCAGAGTTCTTCCCCATAATGGTTCAAAGAACGCCAGTAGGCATCGATATAAATCTTCTCATCCATTGTCGTCCTCATCCATGGCACGTTTCAGATTTGTCAGAGCCACCTTAGACTTTGCGGTTGTCTCACCAAGCAGGCTGGCAATCTCCTGAACGGTACGCATCTGTTCATCAATGACCGCAGATGTGACATCGATCGTACGTTCACGCATGGTCCGTAGTTTTTCTTCACGGATGCTTTCATCGGTACGGTCCATCAGAATCACAACATACAGTTCCTGATTCTCGACATTTACGATCGCATGGTCAAGCAGCTTCTTGTAGTTATCGTAGTAAACACGCATGTATTCCGTTTTCCGGCCGCACATGCGTACAAGGCGTTCCAGAGCGTCATCCGGAAGCACGGATACAATCGGCATCCCGGTCGGATTGACCATATCCAGATCAAGCATCGTACGGGCAGCCGGATTCATTTCACGCACATTCAGATCTTTGTCAAAGACAATGATGCCGTTTGGTGTGTTTTCAATTACGACATTGGAGAGCGACTCCGCTCGTTCCAGTGCCTCCGGCAGACAGATCCTCGGATCGGCCTTTCCATCCAGTACGGCAATCGCCTTGAGACGGCAGGTCTCATATCCGCAGGCACCGCAGTCATGAATCTTTTCCGGCGAAGTCTTGCCCATGGCAATCATCTGCGCCTGAATTTCTTCTTCTGTATGATGCGGTCTCCAGATATCTTCCGGTTTCCATTCTGCCGCAAGATCCAGCGGAAGTTCTCCTCCGGAAATCTTTGCATTCATGTCGACATTTTCACGGATCACGCTCTGTCCAAGCCATTCATTATGCTTAAAGTGTGAAAGCAGCGGACCGCCGATGCAGGAACCGATGCAGGCAGACATCTCAAAGAAGTAGCCTTTGAGCGTGCCTTCCTTCATGGCATCCAGCACTTTTCCAATCCGGTCAATTCCTTCAACATCAACATACTTGTAGTTTCGGTTGTCATGCTCAATGCAGTTCAAAATACCGCCCGGAGTCGGATAGAGACGGGCAATCGAACCTTCAAAGTCCTCCCAGTCTGCTGTTTCGGATTCTTTCAGACTTCCGGAGACCCATTGCAGCAGCTCATCCATTCCGATGCAGGCATCAATCGCACCCGCAAACCGTTCATCGCGGATTTCTCTGAATTTGGCAATGCACGGAGAAAGGAAGACCACCTTGGCTTCCGGGTGTTCCTTTTTAATCAGGCGGCCATGAGCAATCATCGGTGATACAACCGGTGCCATGAACGGCGTCAGTTCAGGATATTGCTTTTCAATCAGGGAATTGACCGCAGGACAGCAGGTCGTAATGATGTTCTCCATCTTTCCCTCA
The DNA here is from genome assembly GCA_016284975.1 of Solobacterium sp. Classification (GTDB taxonomy): domain Bacteria; phylum Bacillota_I; class Bacilli_A; order Erysipelotrichales; family Erysipelotrichaceae; genus Bulleidia. Next base: position 79 of record JAEEPV010000056.1, on the reverse strand, counting down.
TCGATCAGATTCTTAAATGCCCTTGTGACAAGCTTTGCGCCTTCCGCTGTTTCTCTGATTTCCGAAAAACCGCGGCCTT
>JAEEPV010000055.1 GCA_016284975.1 Solobacterium sp. | reverse complement strand
GAAAAAGAAATATTTCTTCTTTGATATCGATGCGACTCTGACGGATGATGCGACCCATAAGATCATTCCCAGTGCGGAATGGACGCTTCATGAACTGGAACGAAACGGCCATTTTGTTTCGATCGCCACCGGAAGGGCACATTATAAGACCGTTGCCTTTACCGATCCGATCGGCATCCGCAATCTTGTCTGCTGCGGCGGTGCGTGTCTTGTCAAAGACGGTGTCGTTCTTGAAAACGTACCGCTGCCGATCGATACGGCCAGGGCACTGATCCGGCATGCGGAAGAAGCGGGGCTTGGTTATATCATGATGCTCGATGACAGTGACAAGGTATTCATGAAGGACTTCCGCTTTCTTGAACAGGCCGGAAGACGCACCGAACTGACGACCTATATTCTGGATCCGGATCTGAATCCGGAACAGATTGATGCGATCTACAAGATCTATATAGCCATGGCCAGGGAAGAAGAACCGAACCATCCATGGGTTTCAATGCACGGGCATCTTCGGATGGGCAGTTATCTGAACTATCAGTATGACGCAAAAAAAGACGGCATCTTACGGATGATGAAGCTGATCGGCGGTCCGGTGGAAGATGTGGTTGTATTTGGAGATGCGGTCAATGATCTGGTAATGTTTGATAAAAGATGGACCAGCATTGCCATGGGCAACGGCATGGAAGAACTGAAACAGAAAGCGGACTATGTGACTCTTGACAATACCGCTGACGGCATCATGCGCGCCTGCCAGCACTTTGGCTGGATCGACCGGGATTATTACCGGTTGTGATCCGGTTTCACTCTGAGGAAAAACACGATAGAATTGTGCGAATGAAAACAAAACAGACAACAAGTGAGCTCAGCGCGTTTCGTCATATTCTGAAGATCCTTCTGATCACGATCCTCGGATTTGGTTTTATATTGCGCCTGTTTCTTGCGTTTAACGGTATCCAGCAGAAGTACAAGCTCTACATGAATGACCGCCTGGAAGGAGAAATACGCCGTTCCGATGGCAGTACGGAGACCTTTCAGGGCAATACCTTTCCTGCCGTCAAGTTTGGCGACAGGCTAGTGCTTAAGGTGCCGCATCCTTTGGAAAACCCGTATGGAATCGGCGCGGATCTCTGTTTCTTTCTGACCTCCAGCAGGGTGGATGTCTGGTGCGGGGAAGAACAGGTTTATCAGGAGGATGTCAGCCTGATCGAACGGGGGATTATGCCGGGCAATGTCTTTTATGTGGTTTCATTGCCGTCGGATTACATCGAGAAGACGCTGACCATAGAAATCACACCGGTCGATCGGACATCCTTTACTTCGATGGATCTCTGGCTTTCCCCGGGAGGACATGCCTCGAAGAATCTTCTGGCCGGAAAGGAAATGGCATTTCTTCTGCTGATTACGATGGCCATAGTCTCTGGATCTGTCATGGTGCTGCTGACGGTGCTTTCCTTCAGCCGGAAACAGTTCAACCCGACCGTGCTGCTGGCCTGTTTCTGTTTCCTGGTCGTCCTGTGGAATCTAGGCTCGCAGGGCTTCCTATACATTCTGTCCGACAGTCTTGCGGCTTCTCTGGGAGAGTATGTCGCCCTGTATCTTGCGTGTATTCCCTTATCGATGTACATGGCACACAACATTCAGAATAAGATTCTGAAAACAGTCATGACCGGGTTTGCGCTGTTCTTTATCGCATTCTTTGTCTATACGACCGTTCTTACATTCTCTGTCATACCGGTCGGCTACGCTACGGTTCTGCCGGTGCTGCACGGTGCGATCTTATTCATGATGCTCACGTACTTCGTTTCGATCTATGTGGAACGGAAAACGAAACACAGTTTTGCGGAACAGATTGCAGAAGTCGGCTTTCGGATCTGCGTCGTAATCGGCATGCTGGAATTTCTGCGATTCAATTTTGTAAACAACTTCGGCACCTCCATTCCGCTCTTGCGGCATTCCTTGGGTGCGATTGCGATTGCAGAGCTTGTCCTTACGATGATTCTATCTGCCGGATATACGTATGCCAGTGATCTGTTTGAAAAGATGGAGAAGGAACAGCTGCGCCGGCTTGCCTATCAGGACAGCCTGACCGGAATACCAAACCGCAGTGCCTGCTATCTCAATCTGGATGATCTCATGAAGCGCAATGTCAGACAGTATTCCATGCTGTTCTTTGATCTGAACTTTCTGAAAAAGGCCAACGATACCTATGGTCATGATGTCGGTGATCTGATGCTGAATCTGACCGCCCAGACGCTGAAAAAAGTATTTGAAGACCGCGGGTTCTATGGCCGCTGGG
>JAEEPV010000054.1 GCA_016284975.1 Solobacterium sp. | reverse complement strand
TGTTCATCGATCCCGTTGTTTATCGGATTTACCAGTGCGGGTCTTCCGGTCAGTACTACGTTCTCGTTTCTGATCTCTTCTCCTATGGTGGATCTGGGTTCGCTTGTTCTGCTGATGTCCATCTTTGGCACAAAGATCGCTGTGATCTATGTGATCATCGGTCTTGTGCTTGCGGTATGCGGAGGATGGCTGATCGGAAAAATGGGAATGGAAAAGTATGTCGAAGACTTTGTCAAAAGTGCGAAAGTGATCGATACCGAAAATGATATGCCGTCCATTCAGGAGCGCCTTGCATTTGCAAAGGATCAGGTCAGAGAGACCTTTACAAAGGTATTTCCCTACATTCTGATCGGTGTTGGTATCGGAGCGTTCATTCATAACTGGATACCGGAAACATGGATCGAAAAGATCCTCGGGGACAATAATCCGTTTGGTGTTGTTCTGGCGACTTTGCTGGGAGTACCAATGTATGCAGATATCTTTGGGACCATACCGGTAGCAGAAGCGCTTCTGGCAAAAGGTGCACAGCTCGGAACAGTACTGTCCTTCATGATGTCCGTGACTACACTATCCTTGCCGTCACTGATCATGCTGAAGAAAGCGGTCAAAAAAGAACTGCTGTATGTCTTTGTGTTAATCTGTGTGATCGGGATCATCCTGATCGGATATATGTTCAATATTTTGCGGCCATTGCTGGTTTGATAAGGAGGAAAAACAAAATGGATGAATGCAAATGCGGTGGAAACTGTACACCCGAAATCACTTCAGTTAAGGTATTGGGATCTGGATGCGCCAAATGTCATAAGCTTCTGGAAAACACAAAGGAAGCTATGAAAAACAAGGGGCTCAGCATTGAACCGGAATATGTAACGGACATCGAAAAGGCAATGGTTTATGGTGTGATGTCATTTCCTGCCCTAATCATCAATGAGAAGATCGCATCGGTAGGAAGAGTGCTCAAGGTATCTGAGATAGAAGCTTGTTTTGGCAGATCATGAAATAGAGTCATTTGGCGATATACTCGGGACAAAATAGTATTGCTGTTGATCGACATCTAGATTCCAGTTTTTCCGATCAGCTAAGCGTATGCATGCAGGTTTACACTTTTGCTTACACCAGAAGTTACACTATTACACTGAAACAAGACGAACCGTGATGAGAAAAGACGAAAACTTGTCAGTTCTCCGATATGCGATAAACAGGGAAGATAAAGCATGATGAACCATGATAAAAACGTACCCTCTGGCTGTATGACAACGAGAACTCCTATACTTCTCAGATGGTTCGCACCATCAAGTACTTCTCCAACGTTAAGTAATTATTTCGCTTAACAAAGAGAAGGTAACGAAATTAGACCTTCCTGGGCACTTAGCCTCGGAGGGTCTTTTTTTAGCGTGCTTGTGCAGTGATTTCACAAGACGTAGACTTGCCGTACACTTTTTCATGATGAAAATGAAGGGGATTTGTCTGTAATAGCTCTTTTATAAAATCCTTACTGTGACAATTTCTGAACTTCTTTCCGCTTCCACATGCGATTTCCGCCGGACGCCAACAGGGTAAAGGTTTCATGGCTAATGTATAATTAATTTGTAAATACATCGGGGCATAAACCGCACCTCATACAGGAGGTAAAAATCATGAACAAAGAAGAAAAAGACGCTGTAGATGAAATGGATCAGATCGCAGAACTACTGGGTCCGGAAGAACTGGCAAATACAACAGGCGGCAGAGAGATCCGCAGATCGGAATGGGATAAACTTTTTCAGATTAAGGCCAGGCTTAATTACACAATGTCCTATCTTTACAGCAATGGAAAGAATGAGGAAATATCGAACCTGGCTACCCGCTACAATGAAGCTGTTTCCAGATGGAAAGAGGATATCGCCAATTCGCCGGAAGGCAGCCCCGATATCAATTTCGGAAAATACTTCAGTATTTAATACAAATTATGAAGCGGCTGCTTCCAGTATGACAGGATCATATGGAACAGCTGCTTTCTTTTTTTCGTGTGCAAAACTGGCAGTTATGAATTCGTTTAACACAACAGAAAGGAGTCTGAATGGCCAGAATCCTACCCTTTATTAATAAGTAATATGTTAAATTTATAGTAAGAAAACTGACACCGATCATAATTACAGCCACGATGGTCAGTTTCGGAAAGACAGAGGACATAATATTGAAAGACCTGAAGCATTTGAAGTACTTTGAGGATCTACTTCAGGAGGCTAACAATGATCTGATTCAGCAGGCACAGAAGGAAGGGAAGGTGTGCGCAGCGTATACCTGCGAGAATACACCGGAACCGCTTCTGAATCTGCCGGGCGTTTTTTCAACGCGTCTACGCGCACCGCGCACCGGATCGCTGGAAGTCTCGACCTATTACCTCACCAGTTTTCTCTGTGAATATACACGCGCTCTTCTGGAAAGGGCAGTAGAGGGCGGATTCAACTTCGCAGACTGTATCATTACACCGGATGGCTGTTCCATGATGAACCGATGCGTGGAAAACATGGAGCTGCTGAACACACTGGGAAAGGGGAAAGAACATTTCTTCTACTCCTATATGGAGATTCCCATGAAGGCAGACGATAATGGTCTGAACCTTTATGTCCTGCAGTGCCGGAATCATATTCTGAAACCGCTGGCGGAAAACTATGGCATCGATATTTCCGATGATGCGATCCGCGCAGCCGTAAAAGAACATAACCGGGTATGTGAACTGATCCGTGCAATCGGGGAATACCGCAAGGATGACAATCCCCGGATCACCGGCTATGAGTTCCAGGTATTCACGCTGGCAACGTATGTAGCACCGAAGTATCTGCTGATCGACAAGCTGGAAGAAACACTGGAAGAACTGAAAACCCGTGAACCCGATGCGAAATTCCCGTATGGCGCAAGAGTACTGGTTGCCGGTTCCGAGATGGATGATGTTGATTTCATCAAACTCGTGGAAGACAGCGGCGCCTATGTCTGTGCGGATCGGTATTGCTGCGGATCCTTCCCGGGCAGAGATCCGATCATTCTGAATGATGAAGAAGATCCATTGACCCAGATCTGCCGGCAGTATATGTACCGCGGTCAGTGCCCGCGTTACATGGACAGCACGAAGATGGATGCCAGACGTGATTATGTTGCGGCACTGGCAAAGGAATTCAACGCAGACGGCATTATCTATGAACAGATGAAGTTCTGTGATCCGTGGGCGTATGAGAAGATGCTCGGCTCTCATATTCTGAGAGAAGAGTTCGGTTATCCGGTCCTCGCGGTAGACAGGCCGTATGCGATCGGCAACTCCGGTCAGATGCGTACCAGAGTTCAGGCATTTGTAGAAAGCATCGGCATCAAAAAGATCAGAAAGGAGTCAGACAATGGCTAAGGAAGTTGGCGCGGATCGTCTTGGTGATCTGTACATACCAGGCGGAAAGGTCCGGAAACGCCGTGAATGGCGCGGTGTCTCGGATACCTTATATGACTATTCCAGATGGCTGAAGATCATGATGACACTCGGTAAGTTTGTCATAAAACCGAGAAATGTCAAAGCGATGTTCCGGTACCGCTGGATGGCGAATTATCTCGCAGTACCGATGATGGTAGACCGTCATACCCAGGGTCTGAGAGGAGAGTATCTGCGGATCTGTCATGAAGAACAGGATCTGATCATTGATGACGTTGCGCAGCTTTTGAACAATCTCTTCCGGGGTGACCGCCGCATCGGAAACGATACGGAATTCTCCAAGAAAGTCGTACTGGTAGATGAGAATGAAATGACGGCAGTCATGATGGGTTTCCCGACGCTCAAGGTTCTGAGCCGTGAAACACCGTCAACCTATGTCTCGGTTCTTCTGAATCAGCATGCGGCAGAACACTACATTGATGTGGCACAGGAATTCGGTCTGGCCGGTGACGTATGTCCGATGCCGGAGGCAGAGGCCGGTGTATCCATCGATGATGACGCTCCGGTACTTGGTGCCTGTGCAATTCAGTGCAATACCACCTGTGATGGTTCGCTGTTAGGAAATGGTGTTATTTCCCGCCGCCTTGAGAAGGAAGACGGAATTCCGGTCTTCCAGCTTGCGGCACCGCTGAGACACCGGGAAGATGACGTACAGGATTACGCAGCGCAGGAAATCAAAAATGCGATCGCCTTTGTTGAGAAACATACCGGCGTACCGTGGGACTGGAATGCGTACTTTGAATGTGCAAGACGTGTTAACTACGCAACTAAGTGCCGCCAGGAATGGCTGGAAATGAACCGCACGGATTATCCGCAGGTATTCGGCTCCAACCTTGCGCTTTATACCGAAACCAACTACATGGCAATCTGCGGCCGTATCCCGGCATTTGAAAAAGCAGACCGCAATATCTCAAGACTTGCCCGTCAGGCATTTGAAAAGAAAAAGATGGCGGCAAAGGAATACCGTCACCGTGCCATCATCTGGGGTGTTCAGTCGCACTACTACATGGACTTCCTGGTATGGCTGCTGAACTGCTGGGGCATCGTGCCGCTGACCGATATGTTATCCATGGTCTCCACAAGAGAACTGAAAGAAGTCGATACCCCGGAGAACCGTGAGATCGCTTATTACGATATGGCATGGCTTACAGAAAATATGATCATGCGCAATCGTACACACGGTGGTTATAAAGTACTGCTGGATGAGCTCTGGGAGTATGTGGAGATGTTCAACGCAGACATGGTCATCCTTTGGGAACACATGTCCTGTAAGGCGCTTGACGGCATGCATGGTCTCTTTGAAGAGCGTGCCCGTGAAAGAGGCATCCCTCTGGTATGGGTAACTCATGATCTGTTTGATCCGAGAATCGTTTCCCGTCAGGGCGTACGTGATCAGATCAACTCCTTCATGCGCACCGTCATGAGAGAAGAACCATTGGATCCGTCTCTCGAAGTTCTGGAAGACGAAGAGTCATGGTAAGCAGGAGGTAATGAAAGACTATGAAACGAATTATGAAGCTTCTTGGAATCCTGCTTCTTATCTGCTCGGGATTCTTCATCATCACATTCACGGTATATATCCTGAATCTGGATATGAAACTGACCGCTATGATCGAACCGTTCCTGCTGAAACACTATGACAGGATCGAACGGGACAGACATCTGTAAGAAAAATATTTACAAACAACACGAAGACCGACAGCGATGCCGGTCTTCTTTACATTTTCTTCCAGCAGTTCTCTTTCAGAAAGGCTGTAATGATTCCTTCATCCTCTCCTTCATAATAGGCCACCAGCAGTTTTTTGAACTTAGAAACCTGCTTCTCCGGAATCACCAGGAAACCCTGCCCATGGGCGATCAGAAAATGGTTTGCATAAATCACTGCCGCTCGTTTGTTTCCGTCGATAAAAATCTGAGTTTTCATCGTATACAAGCACAAACGGATTGACTTATCGATATCCTCCATTTCCGATTGAAGGATTTCCTCAATTTTTTCTTTGACTTCAACTTCTAAAGGGAGGGGCGGAATATATGAAGAGCCTCCGATTGTTACAGGAACACCCCGGATCCTCCCGCCGTCAATGAAAAAGCCTTCATTGACCAGACGGGCAATATGACAGAGAACATAGTAATCACTTTTTGCCTGTATCACATCCGGGTCCAGTATGAATTCCCACGCGTGCTTCAGGTTCAAAATCTTCTGGACATCAGAAGCTGTCATGCCGTTAACTTTTCCGTTTTCTATGATTTCTTCTGTTTGTGGGAAGGACGTGGCAACACCCTCAAGAACAGCCTGATCATAGATGTTCGTTTTCATATTGGCTCTGGCAAATTCCAGATTCTGAACCACGCTGGGAGGGAGCCCACCTCCCTGATACCCCAGTTCTGCAAGCGTTTTATTCAGTATCCGAAGCTGTTTTCTGAGTTCCCGCGCTTCCCGTGTGTTTCGAAGCAGCAGCTGATAAAGCTCATCAGAGTATGTGCCGACATAGGTCGAAGTTACCCTGCTTCCTACACGTTTGCGCGTATACAGGTATTTCTGGCCATTCACTTCCTTAATTTCGGGTGTACCTTCATAAGGAATCAGTGCTAGCCGTGCATTCAAATCCGCTCTTTCCCGAAGAGCTGACTGGATATCATTAAATACTGACATGAAAGCATCCTCCGTTTTAGGGAACATTTCCTCTCAAATTATAATCATTTGTTCCCTAAATATCAATAAAACTTAGGGAACATTTTGCAGTATTATCATTAAAAATGTTCCCTAAGTAATTTACCCGTGTTCCGACCAGATGAAACGGAGGTTAATAATCCTGCTTTTTTTCAAGCATCATAATTAGGCAGTTTCATGCAACAAAAAACAGACTGCTGATAATGACAGTCTGTAATGCATTTAAGAGACAATGTGAGATTAATAACCCCAGCTGACGATATCCCAGCTGCCGTCTTCCGTCTGACCAAGCCACCACTGATAATAGTTATAGTCATAATCCGGTTCCATGGTGCTTTGAATATCCTTTGCGGTATGGAAGTCCATCAGGAATTCAATGGCTTTCACATACTTCGTGTCACCGAATGTATTGAGCCATTCAACGTTTTCTTTTGCAGTGCATTCATCACCCGCATAACGAATCCTCTTCAGCTCGCATCCTTTCCACTCTGCGAACTTGCATTTGATCTGTGTAATGACAGAATCCATTTCTTCTTTTGTATAGATCGAAGAATTCCCGTAGTCGATTTTCGGATCGGTTTCTTTTACCATGCCTAAATAACCCTCCAGTGTAACGCCTTTTTCCGTTATGTCTTTTGCGGCTTCCACACCGACATAACGCAGATGCCATGGTTCATAGCCATAACCCGTTATATGTTCCTTTCCGGGCATATAACGAAGGATGAATCCATATTCGGGCATTTTCTTATGAACGACTTCCCAGATCTCCGGATGGGCTTCCATCTCGGAATTTTCGATGACGGTTTTTCCGTCAACGATCAGATATACATCCAGTGCAAGACCGGTATGATGTTCACTGTAACCCGGAACCGCAACATACTTCTGTGCATAATCCGCTCCGTATTCTTTTGTGAAATCATCCATGATCCGCTGCTGTTCTGCAACACTTCTGCGGACGGAATCCAGGTCGATGTAAATGCCTTCTTTTTCCAGATCTTCTTTCAGTTTCAGATAGGCTTCATAGGCAGTCTGTTCGACTTCTACTTCCCGGCCAAGCTGATTGGTTACAGTAACTGTTTTGATAATTGACTCCCAGTTCTCCGGAAGCGGGTTCAGTTTGTTGACAACAACCAGATAATCCACTGTTTCATCACCATCTTTCGTTTCCGATATAACTTCTGTATCAGCAGCTGGCATTTCGGTTTGCGGTTCCTGCTGCTGTGTTTTACATCCGGACAGCGTAAGCGCCATTACCAGTACTGACAGAAGTGCTTTGATTGTTCTCATAGTTCGATCTCCTGTTACCCGAATATTATAATCCCTGAAATACCGTTATGGTTTCCGCTTACGTACAGTTTAGTAACAACGTTATCCGATGACTTATCAAGGTCTGAAGTGGTAAAGGCTGATGCAAAGAATGGATTATTCCAATAGAATAAAATCAGCACATCGAACAGGATCAGACTATGAAGAAAACACTGAAAATCGCAGCAATCATACTTCTTGTTCTGGCGGTATTTTTCGGACTGATGTATGTTTTGTCGAAACCGGAGAAAGAAGAGGATTACTCATTTGACCCGGATTCACCTGAGCCATTACCGCATGACGGTGTATTTACATGTGATTATGGAACCATGACATTTAACGGAGACGGGAAAACCGTTATCCTGGATGCCGGAGCTTATTTCAGCAGAATCACCGGTATACCGGAAGGAAAGAATGAAGGAGTCTATGAATTTCTGGACTGGGCAATTCCGCCGCAGGAGACTAAACCGATTCGTTATGACATGGCACATAAACTCAGAATCATGATCGGTGAGGAATCCTATGTGCTGGAAATTGGAATCGCCTCCGAAGATCACCAGTCATCAACAGGAGTAAATGGAACTGTAACCTATAAGCGGATCCCGATTGTGTATATTGATGATTATAAGTTTTACAGCATGATTTTCAGAAAAAGTAAACATGCATTAAACAGAAAATGATTGTATTCCAAAATACAAGTCAATCATCTTTGTGGAACTGCAACCCCAAGATAATACCCGGAGGCGTAAGAAGTATACAGTTTCTGAATAATAGAAGAGATACTGTCAATGCTTACTGCCTTTAACCTTGCCTATATAATCGCTGAGCTTTTTTCCGTAAAAGAAATCGTGTGTAAGCTGATCGTATTCTTTCCATAGAGGAAGTGTGCGGCAGATTTTTTCCCGCGGGCAGCTGTCGGCATCCGGCGCAAGACAAGCGACGACCGCAAGAGAACCTTCGGTATTCTCAAGAATCTCTCCGAGGGAATAATCTTTCGGTTTCCGACAGAGACGATAACCTCCTCCTTTTCCGCTGAAGCCTTCAATGAGACCGGAGCGGACAAGATCCCGGACGATGATCTCCAGATATTTCTTGGATATATCCTGACGTTCTGAAATATCCTTCAGCGGAATCAAGCCATCAGTTTCATGTTCTGCAAGATCAATCATAACTCTGAGTGCGTACCGTCCTTTTGTTGAAATCATATTTTCATCTCCGATCTTTTTACCTATTATATCGCAGGGTAAATCAAAATGAACAATAAAAACCTATTGACATAGTAGGCGAATGGGGATATCATTCAATCATTCAGAAAAAAGCCGAACTCATCAGGCTGTCTGTGGAAAGGAAAGAAAGCTCCATGAATGCAGTGATCCATTGGATCCGGGAGAAATCCGGAAATGAGCGAATGTGTTGTTCTCTGATTTAAATGTGTCTGAAAACAGAAAGGGAGAATAATAAACATGTCAAAGGCTCATTTTGAAACACTGCAGATTCATGCCGGTCAGGAAACACCAGATCCCGCAAGCGGGGCACGAGCAGTTCCGATCTACGCAACCACGAGTTATGTATTCAATAATTCTCAGCACGCAGCGGACCGGTTCGCATTGAAAGATGCCGGTAATATCTACGGCCGTCTTACCAATTCAACACAGGGCGCATTTGAAGAGCGCTTGGCAGCTCTGGAAGGAGGCAGCGCAGCGTTAGCGGTGGCCTCCGGTGCAGCTGCGATTACCTATACCATTCAGGCTCTGGCGACAAAGGGTGAACATATTGTTGCACAGCGTACGATCTACGGCGGTTCTGCCAATCTTCTGGCAAATACATTACCGCTCTATGGTATCGAGACCACTCTCGTAGACATTCATAATCTGAAGGAAGTCGAAGAAGCGATTCAGGAAAACACCAAGGCGATCTATATCGAAACACTGGGAAATCCAAACAGTGATATTCCGGATATCGATGCCCTGGCGGAACTGGCACACAGGTATAACCTTCCGCTTGTGATCGACAATACCTTCGCAACACCATATCTGTTAAGACCGATCGAACACGGCGCAGATGTCGTAGTACATTCCGCAACCAAGTTTATCGGCGGTCATGGTACGACACTGGGAGGAGTCATAGTTGATTCCGGAAAGTTCGACTGGGCAAAGAACGGTAGATACCCATGGCTCAGTGAACCAAACCCAAGCTATCATGGTGTACGCTTTACTGAAGCAGCCGGACCGGCCGCATTTGTGACCTATATCCGAGCCATCTTACTACGGGATACCGGCGCCTGTATCTCGCCGTTCGCAGCGTTTTTGCTGCTGCAGGGAACAGAAACACTTTCCCTGCGAATTGAACGGCATGTTGAGAATACCGTAAAGGTAGTAGAATATCTGAAGAATCATCCGAAGGTGAAAAATGTGAATCATCCTTCTCTTGAAGATCATCCGGATCATGACCTGTATCAGAAATATTTTCCGGAAGGAGGAGCTTCGATCTTCACATTCGATATTGAAGGCGGAAAAGATGAGGCATTCCGCTTCATAGATCACCTGAAACTGTTCTCACTGCTGGCGAATGTAGCGGATGTTAAGAGCCTTGTAATTCATCCGGCCACAACCACACATTCACAGCTGAGCGAAGCGGAACTGGAAGAAGCGGGGATCCGTCCTTCCACGATCCGTCTATCGATCGGAACAGAACATATTGATGACATCATCAAGGATCTTGATGAAGGATTTGCGGCAGTATAACGATAGGAGAGGAAATCATGACAAAAATTTATAAAGGGGCAGTTGAATTAATTGGTAATACACCACTTGTTGAAGCAGTAAATCTGGAACAGTCGGAAGGTCTCAAGGCGAGACTTCTTCTGAAGCTTGAATACTTCAATCCGACGGGAAGCGTAAAAGACCGTATCGCAAAAGCGATGATTGAAGACGCAGAAAAGACGGGAAAACTTCATAAAGGCTCTGTTATCATCGAGCCAACTTCCGGCAATACCGGTATTGGTCTGGCTGCGATTGCGGCTGCTAAAGGATATCGCATTATCCTTACCATGCCGGAAACCATGAGCGTTGAGAGAAGAAACATTCTCAAGGCTTACGGCGCAGAGCTGGAACTGACCGAAGGCGCAAAGGGAATGAAGGGCGCAATTGCCAAGGCAGAAGAACTCGCTAAAGAAATCCCGGACAGCTTTATTCCTGCACAGTTTGATAACCCGGCAAACCCGGCAATTCATAAAGCGACCACCGGACCGGAAATCTATAACGATACCGATGGTGAAGTGGATATCTTCGTGGCTGGTGTCGGAACCGGCGGAACCATTACCGGTACCGGTGAATATCTGAAGGAAAAGAAACCTTCCGTTCAGGTTATTGCAGTCGAACCAGCATCTTCTCCGGTTCTCTCGGAAGGCCATGGCGGTGCACATAAGATCCAGGGAATCGGTGCTGGATTTGTACCGGCTGTGCTGAATACATCTGTCTATGACAAGGTATTCCCGGTAGAAAATGAAAGTGCTTTTGAAGCAGCCAAGCTTCTCGCTAAAACAGAAGGCATCTCAGTCGGTATTTCTTCCGGTGCGTCTCTGTTTGCGGCAATCACGCTGGCGAAGAAAGAAGAAAATGCAGGGAAGACGATTGTTGCCATGCTGCCGGACAGCGGAGACCGTTATTATTCGACCGCACTGTTCCAGGAACAGTAATCACCGTTACTTCTACCCCTGTAAGATCTGCAGAACAACGACCCCGTTCCGCTGAGCTTACAGGGGTTTCTTTCTGTACCGGAACAGAAAGAAGCTGAGTGAATATACAGATCAGAAGAAACAAGCCATATAATGGAATTTTAATATCACATATGCATGCATTGTATATAATCATAAAGGGTAATCATTTACCGGAAAGAAATGATGGAAACAATGCGTAAGAAAAGAATTGTTAAAAAAGCTCTCTGGAGACACGTTTATGAAACAATGAGGGAACAGATCGAACAGAACCGCTATGGGGACAGTCTTATTATTCCGCCGGAGATGAAACTCATGGAAGAGTTTTCCTGTTCACGGGTTACGATTCGCAGAGCGATGGATGAGCTGAGAAAAGATGGATACATTGCACGTCAAAGGGGAAGCGGAACAAGTATCAATCCGAGCCATTATGAGATTTCAACGACACTTCGGGCAAAGCAGGTCAATGAGTTTAATGACCGCAGGGATCGAAGAATCGTATCCGTGACCTATGAAACAGCACCGTCTGAAGTAACCTCTTTCTTTCAGATTCCGGCAGACCAGACTGTTTTGAAGCTGGAACGTCTGCTGTTTTCAAAAAGAAAACCGATTGCGATCAATACAACCTATCTGAATCTCAACCTGGAACCGGAAAGCCTGGAAACGTATAGAGGTTCTCTGTATGAACTGCTGAGTGAAAAAGGACACCCGGTCACAGAGATCCTGGAACGGTTTACGGCTTCTTTTGTAAATGAACGGGAACAGGAACTGCTTGAGCTGAAAGAACCGGTGGCTGTCATGCGTCGGGTAAGGAACGGAAGTTCCGGGACAGTTCCAATCGAATACTCTTATACGGCGTATCTGGCCGGAGATTACGAATTAACAGTAAAATACAGTTATTAGCTGGAAAAAGCCGGAAGAACGGAAAACAGACAGGGAAGACTATGAAATACGCATACCGAAACGGAACCATACTGGATGGCACAAGATATATGGTGCCCTTAACAGGGAAAGCAGTTCTTACCGATGGTGAAATCATCGAAGATATCGTTGAAGACTCCAAAGTCCCGGAAGGATATGAAACGATCGATCTGCAGGGTGCTTATCTTTTGCCGGGTCTCATTAATCTGCATGTACATCTTGCGACCAGCGGAAAACCACCGAAACAGAATCAGAAACCGGTTGATTATACAAAGCTGTATAACCTTCTGACCAGCGGTAAAGTGATTCAGGCAGTTGTAAAGAAGATGCTGGAAGGCTATGCAAAGACGGAACTGTTAAGTGGTGTTACGACAATGCGTACCGTTGGCGGAATTCTGGATTTTGACGCACAGATCCGTGATGCGATTAATGAAGGGAAAAAGATCGGCCCGAGAATGATCGTTGCCAATACGGGTATTTCGGTACCGGGAGGGCATTTTGCAGGATCGATTGCTACGATTGCCTCTACACCGGAAGAAGCCGCTGAGCATGTTCGGCAGATTGCCGCGACAAAGCCGGATCTGATCAAGCTGATGATCACCGGCGGGGTAATGGATTCTTCGGATGAGGGAGAACCCGGTGTACTGCGTATGCCGCCGGAGATTGTAAAAGCGGCTTGTGATGAAGCACACCGGCTTGGGTATAAGGTTGCCGCTCATGTGGAAGGCAGTGAAGGTCTGAAAGTTGCCCTGGAAAACGGTGTTGATACAATCGAGCACGGAGCCCATACTTCGGAAGAGATCATTCGTCTGTTCAAAGAGCGTTCTGCCGCAGAGATCTGTACATTCTCTCCGATCATTCCGTATGCGTTTATGGAGCTATCAGAAAGCCATGCGCTTCCCGCTGCTAAGAAAAACGGTCAGATCGTCATGGAAGGCATTGTAGAATGTGTAAGGACCTGCCTGGCGAATGATATTCCGGTCGGTCTTGGCAATGATGTTGGATGCCCGTTCATCGTTCATTACAATTTCTGGAGAGAACTCTGCTATTTTCAGAAATATATTGGCGTCTCCGCACAGGAGGCCCTTCATACCGCAACATTGAAAAATGCGCAGATTGCCGGAATCGACAACATCACCGGAAGTATCGAGAAGGGGAAGTCTGCAGATATGATCGTCGTTCCAAAGAACCCATTGGATGATCTTTCTGTTCTGCGTAATGTATCAATGGTCATCTTCCGTGGAAAACCGATCCGCAGCTTAAAGATCAGGAAAAATCCGTCCATCGACGAAGTTCTGGATAAGTATATGTAGGTACAGCAACAATTATGATTTCTTACAGGCCGCATTGGAACTCCTGGTGCGGTTTTATTGTGGGCGGGGACCAGAAAAAAATAAGCCGAAGTCCCTGAGCGGGGATCTCCGGCATCGTGTTTTCTCAAAGATGAGATTATGAATTACTGCTCTTCTTTCTTGAACAGACCTTTGAATGCCTCACCGATCTTATTCAGTCCGTTCTTGACCGTGTTCTGCGCATCATTCGCGATACGTTCGACATCTTTTTCGTCAAACTTACCGTCATCACCGAGAACTTCCTTCTTTACGCTTTCTACCGCGTCGTTAACCGTCTTGCCGGCAACATCGGAAGCTTCTTTTGCCATGACAGCTGCCTTGTCAAGGCCTTCCTTGATCTGCACGGAAGCTTCACCGGCCGCCTGCTTCATGCTTTCGGTAGCTTCTGCCGCTGCGGATGCAGCCTCAGACTTCACATACTCAGCCGTTTTAGCGAGCTTATCGAGATTTTCATGCGTGCTGGCCTGTACCTGATCCGAAACTTCCTTCAGATCCTGCTTTGCGTCTTCGACAGCAGCGTTCATTTCTGCCTTCTGTGCTTCTGCGGCTTCGCCTGCTTTTGCAAGACCTTCCTGCATTTCAGCCTTCGCGGAATCAGAAGCTTCCTTGAGGTTTGCCTTCAGCTCCTCGTTGGCATCCTTGAATTCCTGCTTTGTGGAAGCGACATCAGCCTTTACATCATCGACAAAGCTTTTGACTTCTGCTTTCTTTGCGTCGGCCGCATCACCAACTTCCTTGGCGACTTCCTCGATCGGCTTGTTGAGTTCTTCCTTAATCTTCTCTGCATCCATAAATCAGTACCTCCTCCTTATTCTTGGCTGCAATCTATTCCGCATCACGAAGAATGATCGATACCGTGATGAGAACACCCTGTCGGATACGGAGATCCGTATCGGCACAGCACTCCGGTTACCGTAATCTTTCCGGTATTTTCGGAGTCTTTTCCGTAAAAAAACAATATTAAATTCATACTACATGCATTCGTGGAGGGATACAAGATTTTTTGCCGGGATTCCCAAAAAAAGAAGACCCTGAAGGTCTTCCGGATTAGTCGATCAGGCCGTGAATACGTCCGTATTCCAGCGCCTTCTGCCAGCCCTCTTCCTTGCACTCTTCGAATGCATCATCGGGGATGCTGCCGAACATGTGGTTGTAGTGCGGGTGCATCTGATCTGCTTTACGGAAATATCCGCTCTTGTCGAGACCTGCACCGATGCAGGCACGTGCCATCATGGTAAGATCACGAACCAGTTCATCTCTTGCAAAACCGGAATTCATTGCACCGCCGTTTACCGAAGCAAGACCGCTTTCATTTATGATTTTCTTGTCATCCATATAACATTTCCTCCATTTTTGTTACATCTATACATACGGATGAGCCGGAATTTATCCATGCTCGGGAAAAAACATCGGAATCTGATCCCGAAATCAGCAGGGAGCGGATACCTTGGAATCGACGTGCATTCCCATGCCTGCGGTATGGGCAGATACCTCGGAGGCAAGATACAGAACAGCGTTGGCAACTTCTTCCGGTGTGGCATAGCGCTTATCCATGGCGTAGTTTCCTGCCAGCATTGCCATCGCTTCTTCATGCGTCATGGAATCTCCGAAGAAATCCTTTTCGATTCTCAGCATCATCGGGGTGTCTACTGGTCCCGGGCATACATAGTTGACATGTACACCGACCGGGCCGAGTTCCATTGCGACACACTTGGTCAGTCCGGCAACAGCATATTTTGAGGAAACATATGCACTGTTTCCTGCCGTCGGCTCATAGGCTGCCGCAGAAGCTACGACAACGACAGAACCGGCTTTCTTTTCGATCAGGGTCGGAGCTGCGTACTTCATGACTAACATGACAGCGAACACATTCAGCATATACGTTTCCTGAAACAGCTCGAGCGTCATATCCTGTACCGGATGTGCCTTTCCTTCATAACCGGCATTCGGTACAACGACATCGACTGTTCCGAATTTTGCCTTTGCACCTTCAACAAAGTTTTTGATGTCTTCTTCTTTGTTCATATCTGCCACAAAGCCAGCGACACGTTCACCCGCATCCAGCTCCGGCAGAAGGGCATCGATCTTTGCCTGACTGGTGGAAGAAAATGCGACTTTCGCGCCTTCCTTCAGAAACCCTTTTACAATTGCCTTGCCAATTCCACCGGTACCTCCGGTAACCAGTACAACCTTATCGTTTAATTTTAAATCCATGATATTTCGTTTCTCCTTCTGTGTATGTACCTTCATTGTAAGTGTTCAGAAGGAAAGAACCCAGAGGAATGCCCCGAAATCGAAGTCTTCACATTAAAAAAGAGAAGCTTCCGGTATCGGATGCTTCCCGGTAAGAGAATACGGTTTTGAGAATCAGCCGGTATATGCCCGGTAGATAAAGTAGATGATCACCAGCAGGATTACGACCAGTGCCAGGATGACAAACCACAGAATGGAATTCATCAGTTTGTGGGTCTCATCCATCTTGGCATGAAAGCCATTCATCTCATCTTCGTGTGCATCCAGTTCCCGCTGAAGCTCTCTTGTTTCACGAAGATACGTATCCGTATCCGGTTCCTCCAGCGTTTTTCCCCGCATCAGCTGTTCCACTTCATTACGGATCTCATCCGCAGACTTCTGCCGCTGATCACTCGGTGTATCTTCCACCTGTGGATGAAAGTGAATGTCCGGATCCGCAAACAGGGTTTTCTGGATCTGTTCGGTCTTTTGTTCATCAACCTCGTAGAGATTCTGTACCGGCTTTTTCGCTGGCGGGCGCTCTTCCTGCGGTTCTTCCACCATAAACGGACGGATCGTCGGTGTTTTTTTGGAAGAAGGGAACAGCTCGGCAGTCTGCGCCACATCCGGTTTGGGTTTTCTGATCGGTGCTGGCTCTGCGTATGGCTTTCTTGTGGATACGAACAGTTCTGCCGTCGATGGATCCTGACGGGGCTGGGGATTCGTGGTAACCGGCGGGAGGCCTTTATCCAGTGTGCGTTCAATCACCTCATTGAGATGACGGAGCGCAGAATCAAAATCATGGACCGGATTCAGCGGCTCCATCGCAGGATCATTATCATTGGGCGTAGTCTCTGGAAGGATTGCCGGCGCAATGGTATTGATGCGTTCTGCGTATGGTTCGAGATCCCGGCTGCGGGGATTGATATGGGCTTCATTGTCCATTGCGATCTCATCCCGCAGTTTCTTGTATTTCACGGTTCTTGAGTACTGCGGCATACGATCAGCTCTCCTTTGTTCGCGCGCGGACCAGTTCTTTCACCGCAAGCATTTCTTCTTCGAGACGTGAGATTCGCTTCAGCATATCGACATTGGATGCACCGATGGCGGCCGCACTGACTTCTGTATCTTTTGCCTTCAGCTTTCCTTCCAGCTCAATCATCTTTCCTCTTAAATCCGCATTCGCCTGTTCCAGTTCCCGGTTCGTCTGATGAAGCTGGTCGATGGTTTCCTGGAAATACTGATAGTCTTCGATCATGAGATCAACAAAAGCATCGACTTCCTCAGGGGCATATCCTTTGAAGTCGGTGTGAAATTCCTTATCGAGAATATCCTGTATCGTAAGATTGCGTTTTGTCATAGATACTTATATTAATATAACTGAGACCCGAACAGCAGTTAATTTCGAAACTGCCACCGGTGTTAATACTAATGTACCACACAGTCGAAAATGGTCGGTACCCAGCCGCAGGAAATCCGGCTTCCTGCTGAAATTCTGCTGGAACCTATTGACAGAATTTCTCCAAAGAGGTTAAATATAGTTGCTCGGGGTTAACTCGAGTCTTGTGCGCCGGTGAAAGTCGGCGCTCCTTTTTTTTCTCTGCCAGCAGTGACTTGAGCTGCTGTTTTGTTTTTCCGGAATTTGCAGCCTTGCGGAACAGGATAAGTGCCGGATCGGATGAAACAGAAAGAAGAATCGTTGACCGTTCCGGAAGATGTCACAATATGTGAAAATTTGTTTGGATTTTTCAGAAAGGTATACAGAAAACCGGAATCGTATATTAATATAGGAAATATCCCTTATAAAGTATTTAAAGTGGTCAGGTAAAGCAAATGGGCGATTTATACAAGTGTAAAAATTGCGGACAGCTTCTGTATCTGCCGTCAGATCTGGAGACACTTGACGGTAAACAGGCAGCTGCCATATTGGCAAAACTTGAAAAGAATGGTTTTTATAATTCGCCAGTTCCGGCTCCGGTGCTTGAATCGGAATTTTCAGAGTTCCTGGATATTTCGGATAACGGGGAAGGCGGAATCCGTTATACCGCCTATCCGACCTATAAGAATGTCATGAATAATCTTCGGTATGATGACGTGATGGTCGGCTCGAAATATATCGATGGCGACCGGGAGGTCATTCTCTGTTCGCTGTGCGGATCCGGAAATCATTTTCAGATACTTGGATCACTGCCTACGACAGAGGTAGACGGTGTATGGGATAACTATGTGGAGACCGATCATACCTGGTATATCCTTTCGGATTCACTTGCCGGTCACGGTTCCATTACCGAACTTGAGAAACGGGATCTGACAAAATACATCACCCGGGAAAATCAGGCGGATGCGACGGAATTCGTGAATCAGATCATGGAGAAGAACCGTTCTTCGCTGGAAGTCAATAACGGGCCGATCGGTCAGGAAGAACTTGATCTGACCAGTTTTTTCCATGCCCTGATGACGATCAAAGCCGGTATCTGGATGCTGGAAAACCGGTATTTTGATCTGGTCATACGACTGATTGAGAATGACCGGCAGATCATCCGGACAACCTGCCTGATGGAACGGAGAGTTATCAGTCAGGTAGAAGAAAAGGAAGATGCGATTCTTGCGGAGATCCAGGATCTGGAAAACAAACAGAAATTTGATATCCAGCCGGGCTGGGAAGTGAAATATGGATGTATGTATCCGGAGCCGGTGATGATCGATGTTCCGGAAGAACCGGCAGAACCGGAATATAAAACATCCGGTATTTTCGGCCGGCAGAAAGCACAGCAGGAAAATGAAGCCCTGCGGCAGGAATATACACAGAAGCTGGAGGAGTATTACCGGATCAAGCAGGAATATGAAGAGGCAATGACTGCCTATAACAAAGAAGTTGAACTGTATGAACGGCGGAAACAGGAGATCTTTGAGAGCGAAGAAGCGTTATGGAAAAACTCCAAACCGTATCAGGACAGAATCCGGCGGATTGCAGAGCTTCGGAAAAAACTGGAAGAGCTGGAAGATGTAAAGAAAGATTCGGCATCCATCAGTAAAAGACTGGCGGAAGATATCCCGCTGATCAATGTCGGCAAGATCCTTCGGGAAGAGGGAAAAGAGAATATGACTCTGTTAAAAGAGGCATATGACACAGAGGCAGGACTGCAGACCCTGCAGTTTGTACTTCCGAAGTATCTGGATGCTGTGGCAGTTACCAAGATCTATGAATACCTGAAGAGCGGAAGATGTACGCATTTGACCGGCAAAGACGGGGCATACATCCTGTATGACACGGAAATCAAAACGCATAAGTTCGCAAACAGCGGCAGAGACGCTTTGCTGAAACAGCTGAATTTCCAGCGGGAGATCACGATCTATAACATCATGTCAGCGGTATCGGATGTCTATAACGATCTGACGGAGAAGACAGATACGATACTGAAGGAAATGATCCGTTCGGAAGAAACGGATGCGGATCTGGAAAGCTATAAGAAGTCAGCAAGAGAGTACTATTCTCTTGCAGGTGAAAAGGTCAAAACAAGTACGGAATTTCTGGAAAGCAACAGAAAGAAATCGTAAGAAACAGTTTCGGTGTGGAGATCCCACACCTTTTTTATGAAAACGGGATCCTGCTTCTGCACCAACTCCGTTGAAACAGGGACTGCGGAAACCCATAAGCCTGTGGAGAGAAGATAAGACGGGCTCTGACAAGTGTTGTACTCATGCATGCATATTTCGTTATAAATTGGAATGAAGAAAGGGGAATTATCTGGATGAGTGAAAAAGAAATAAAAGACATTACCATCATTGTGAATGACGAGGACGCTCTCTATGTTCCGTACAGTCCGGAAAGCATTTTCAGCGACGGAATCAAAAGCTATATCCGTTCCAAGGCAGCAGAAGCGAATTCCGGAAACGGTGTTCGGCTGATCGTGAAGTCACCGTTTGCGATGGAGGAAGAACAATTCCGTACTGCAGTCAGAAACTGGGCCCGGGATGAAAGGGCATTACTCAACC
>JAEEPV010000053.1 GCA_016284975.1 Solobacterium sp. | reverse complement strand
GCAGGTCGTCAAAATCCTCAAATGCCGGCAGATCCGGATAATCTTTCTTAATCTGCTCGGTTGAACGGAACAGGAAGCCTGCTTTTGAAGCAAGAATCATGTCCAGATCATTGTAGCTGTCTCCGCTTGCAATCGTATCGAATCCGATGGACTGCAGAGCCTTAACCGTAGAAAGTTTGGATTTTTCAACTCTCATTCGGAAGCCTTTGATCTCACCGTTTTCGGCGACTTCCAGCGTATTGCAGAAGAGTGTCGGATAACCGAGCTTTTTCATCAAAGGCATTGCAAACTGATCAAAGGTATCACTTAAGACAATTACCTGTGTTTCTGAACGAAGTGTATCCAGAAATTCCTTTGCGCCGGGCAGGGGATCGATCTTTGCGATCGTTTCCTGGATTTCCTTCAGGCCAAGACCATGTTCCTTCAGGATTCCGATCCGCCAGTACATCAGCTTGTTATAATCCGGTTCATCTCTTGTGGTGCGGCGAAGTTCAGGAATGCCGCTGGCTTCCGAGAAAGCTATCCAGATTTCCGGTACAAGTACGCCCTCCATATCAAGACAGACAATATTCATATTCGACCCCCGTTTCTTTCGATGTGATAAGCGTATCATGTTTTTCTGCCATTTGATGGTAAATTCCATGGAAATCAGTACGTACAAAGTAGGAATCGGGATGGAATTCAACAGCAGAATCGGTTTCTGAACGGGAATAACAGAAACAGAATAATATGAGTATAATGGAGACGTGTTTTCAACTATGAAACTGATTGCAGACATGCATATGCATACGATTGCCAGCGGTCATGCCTACGGAACCATACGGGAGATGGCAATGGCCGCATCTGAAAAGAATCTGCAGATGATCGGCATAACCGAACATGCACCGGGAATTCCCGGTACCGTAGATCCGTTTTATTATGGCAATCTGAAGGTAGTGCCGAGAAATCTGTATGGGGTCGAAATACTTCATGGCTGTGAGATCAATGTGATGAACGACGGTACACTGTCACTTGAGGAACGGTTTATTCAGAAGCTGGATTATGCGATTGCGGGTATTCACGGATTGTGTTATCAGGATGCCGGAAAAGAAAAGAATACGGATAATCTGATTTCCTGTATACGTCACGAAAAAGTAAAGTTTGTTTCTCATCCGGATGATGATCATACACCGCTGGATTACGAAAGGCTGGTAACGGCCGCCAAGGAAACCTCTACTGCCTTGGAAGTCAATAACAGTTCGCTGGTGAAGAAGGACAGGCGTATTAACTGTTATGAAAACTATCGGGTGATGCTGGATCTGTGTGTAAAGATGGGTGTTCCGATTATTGTAAACTCGGATGCGCATGATCCGAGCTGGGTCGGACGGTTCGATCTTGCGGAAGAACTGCTGGACAGCATGGGCTTTCCGGAAGAACTGGTCCTGAATACGGATAAGGAAAAACTCACGTCATTTCTGCTCGGGCAGAAAACAGCAGACAATTAAAGGACAAACTTATGAAATACAAAGCAAATGTAATGACAGAGACACAGCTGGAGCGGTCTCTGGCACGAATCGCACATGAGATTATTGAGAAGAATAATGGCGCAGAAGGAATCTGCCTTCTTGGTATCAAGCGGCGCGGGATTCCGATGGCCCAGATGATCCATGACAATATTCTGAAGTTTGAGGGAGTCGATGTTCCGGTTGGACATGTGGATATCTCACTTTACCGGGATGATCTGACTGAAATCAGCGAAACACCGGAAACGACCGGCTGCAGTATACCGGTGACGCTTTCGGATTATACGGTTGTTCTGATTGATGATGTACTGTTTACCGGACGTACCGTACGGGCAGCAATTGAGGCAGTATTTTCCTTCGGAAGACCGAAAGCGATTCAGCTGGCAGTCCTGATTGACAGAGGCCATCGGGAACTGCCGATCCGGCCGGATTATGTCGGTAAGAATATTCCGACCTCGAGAAATGAACTGGTAGCTGTCAAAATCGGATCGATCGACGGAGAGACCGGCGCAGATCTGTACGAACTTTGATTCTCAAACCGCACAAAGCTGCGGTTTTTCTTTGACTAAAAAAAGGAAGAGTTTCTCTTCCTCAGTCATTCAGTCATCAAACAGCGGTGTGGAGAAATAACGTTCTGCCGTATCCGGCAGTACCGTGACCACCGTTTTCCCCGGACCCAGCTTTTTCGCAAGGCGAAGCGCTGCCGCAACATTGGTGCCGCTTGAGATTCCGCACAGAAGACCTTCTTCTTTCGCAAGTCTGCGTGAGGATTCCAGTGCATCTTCATCGGAAACGATGCAGATGTCACTATAGATATCCCGGTTCAGAATATCGGGAATAATACCGTCTCCAATACCCATCTGAAGATGCGTACCGATATTGCCTCCGGCAAGGATTGCCGCATTTTCCGGTTCGACTGCCCAGATTTCAATATTCGGATTGGCTTCCTTCAGAACTTCTCCGATTCCGGTAATCGTACCGCCGGTACCGATTCCGCTGCAGAAGCCGTCAATCGGACCATTTACCTGTTCCAGTATTTCTTTTGCGGTGTATTTGGTGTGTGCGTATTTGTTGTCCGGATTGGTGAACTGCTGTGGTACAAATACCTTTGGATTCTCTTTCTGCATGCGCAGAGCTGTCTGCAGACATTCGTCCATACACTTGCCGATATCTCCGTCATCATGAATCAGGATGACTTCGGCGCCATAATGGCAGACCAGTTTCCGACGCTCCACACTGACCGAATCGGGCATGATAATGATTGTATGATAGCCGCGAACAGCACCGACCAATGCCAGTCCGATTCCCTGATTTCCGCTGGTGGGTTCCACGATTACGGTATCCGGGTGGATTAGTCCGGATTTTTCAGCTTCTGCGATCATGTTGTATGCAGTACGGGTTTTGATAGATCCTCCGACATTCAGCGCTTCCATTTTCACAAACACTTCTGCACTGTCTGCTTCCGGCATATGATTCAGCCGGATCATAGGCGTATTCCCAATCGCTTCCAAGATGTTGTTGTAAACCATTCTGATAATTCCTCTTTAATTCCTGCAATGGAAATCATACCACTTTCAATGTAGTTTTCGTCAGTCAGATGAGTTCGATGCGGCTGCAATTACTTGTTTCGTTTTTAAGGACATATCGCAAAGCATTTGTCTGTTCCCGACAAAAAGAGTATAAAAATCAGACTGGTATGGAAAAACGGCTTTACAGTCGTACATAAATATGAGGTGAAGGAAGATGAACAAAATCAATGATGAAGAAATGACCAAGGTATCTGGCGGCCTGCGGAATGTGGATAAACTGGAGGAGTTTATCCGTACCAGCAAGGAGAAGGGGATGAGCCTGGGCGAGGTTCAGCGGATTGCACTGTGCCTGCCCGCATGTGCAGATTACCTGTATCCGTTTTATGATGAAACCGGAAAGATGGCTGGTCTGGAAGGAGCGGATGTTCTCTACGAGTATACGATAGAGTACTATAATTCTCTGCCGGAGCCAGTCAAAGAAGCAGAATAATCGGACGAGTTTACACTATCTGCATTCTTTTTGCTCAAGTGATTTCCAAACAGGAATACGTAACAAAAGAAAAGGCTGAGGGAGCAAAAAAACCTCAGCCATTATTTTATGTGCATATGATTTTTCAAATCCGAAATGAATGATGTGCACCAGGAATCCAGAAAGAAGTTCGGCAGCAAAACCGCAGATGTTTAACTATGAATGGTTTGTTTTCGTTTTCTGTTTCTGAAGATACATCTCTCTGTCGGCCCGGCGGAAAGTACCGCTTGGGGTTTCGTCCTTGTCGGAATCAAATACCGCATAACCAATGGCCGCAGTGACTTTTTCCCATGGGGCAAGGCCGTCATTCTGTTCCGGATCCAGCAGAGAATCGTTGAAACGATTCATCAGTTTTTCGACGTTGTTCAGATCCTGTCCTTTCAGGATTACGGTGAATTCATCACCGCCGATTCGATAGACAGGTGAATGTGCGAATACCGAGCAGACAATGCTGGATAGTTTCTTTATGGCCAAGTCGCCTTTCTCATGACCGTAGGTATCGTTGATATGTTTCAGATTGTTCAGATCGATGACCGCAAGTCCGAAATCAGAGGCGTCGTCAGAGCCATCATTCAAAGACTGCTCCAGTACCTGCATGTCATTATCGTAGGCACGCTTGTTGCGGACTCCTGTCAGAGCGTCTCTCATGGCAATCTCACTCATCTTGCTGACTTCCATACGCGATGCGTCAAGCTCGCTGGTTGTCTTAAGAAGATTTGCAACTTTGTCGTTCAGGTCGTGCTCCATCTTCTTCATCGATTCGGACAGATCTTCGATCTCATCATTTGTATGTATATCGAGTTCCTTGAAGTGGCTGTGATTTGCCAGGTCTTCGTCATTTTGATAATCCCTGGCAGCCTGTGAAAGCTGATTGACCGGCTGAATTACCGTACGGTTTACCAGCATAATCGAAATAACAATAACCAGTGCGATAACCAGGGCCTGCAGTCCCAGAAGAATCGTAAGCATACTGTTGCGTGCAGAAGCAATATATTCCATGGAAACATCTGCCATTGCGTATCCAACCACTTTTCCCGCGTTATTGTAGATTGGCGTTCCGGATGTAGTCAGATAACCGTATTCTTCTGTATTCGTTGTATATGTCGGGAATCCAATCGTCGGATCTTCCAGGAGTCTCTGGTTCTCTTCGTAGAGGGGATCAAAACAGCCGATTGGGCATGGATCCTCCTCAGCTGCGTCAACCAGATAGACAAATTTTGCCGATTTATTCTCTACAAATACAACATAGATGCAGTCGACATCGTTCACATCCTGGATTTTCTTGATCTGGTTATAGATCGTCTTATATTCTTTCGTATCGACGAGCGATTCAAAATTGGACAGATAATCATAGAAGCCGTCTGAGCCCCATTCATCGCTCGAGACACGTTTGTCCTCGGCAATCGAATCATATATTTTTTCTGTTGCATCCCGCAGTTTTTCAACAGCGTCAGCATCCACGACAGTAGCTGCTGTACGGGACAGATTCGTGGCTTCTCTTTCAAAATTGTTTCGAATGATATTCGAAACGAATCGTACGCTGACGGTAATCAAGATTGCGCTCAGAACCAGGGTGATCGCAATGATTATCAGAACTACCTTGTGCTTAAGTGAAAACTTCATTAA
This sequence comes from Solobacterium sp., assembly GCA_016284975.1. GTDB lineage: Bacteria > Bacillota_I > Bacilli_A > Erysipelotrichales > Erysipelotrichaceae > Bulleidia. The sequence continues at coordinate 8,245 of JAEEPV010000053.1, read as the reverse complement.
TAAAAAAACCTCTTTTTCATTATAACTATAGTAAATACTACCACATACACGAATGATAAGCCCGGATCCAATCTGTTAAGAAGAATCCAATTGTAAGACAGTGTTTCTGAAAGAATCGCATTCACCGCAATCAGCACATCTGTCCTGATCAATACGGATTTTGTTGTTCACAAGCTGGATTGCACCTGTCGGGCAGGAATTTACACATATTCCGCAGGCGATGCAATTATTGGAATTATAGATAACAGGCATTTTTCAGAGTTCTCCTTTCCTGGTTCCGCTCGCTTTTCAGGCAAACGAACTTCTTGTGAGTTCATATAAAACAATTTTTTGTTGTTATGATACATTCTGTGACGTTCACAAAAACCTCATGGGAAATGACGATCAGGGAAGGTTTGGAGGGATCTTCTTACAGTTCTTCGCGATAAAGCGGCCTGAAAAACAAAAAACCGCATTTTATGCGGTTCTCATTCTCAACGGGCGGCTGAAGGGACTCGAACCCTCGAATGCTGGAGCCACAATCCAGTGTGTTGACCAACTTCACCACAGCCGCCGTGAAGCATTCTCGATTATAAAACAAACGATATCGTATCGCAAGCATTTGAACGAAAAGTTTGGTAGAGTCTAAACGGAGGGTAAAATGACAATCGATGAAGCGCTGGAACGACTGTCCCGTTCGAAATTCCGCACGTCCTTTCATTTGAAAGAAAGGGATATTAAATACATAGATGAAAAAGGTATGGATACGATCCGCCGGCATTGTGAGGATTTTGTGCGGGAACGGCTTGCGCCTGCCGAACCGGAAAAAGACGGAAAGCAGACACCGATGAAAGGACACCCGGTATTTCTGGCCCAGCATGCCTGTGCGTGCTGCTGCAGAGGATGTCTTAATAAATGGTACCGGGTCCCGAAACAGAAAGAACTGACCCCTTTGCAGCAGGAGAAAATCGTTAATCTTCTGATGGAGTGGATTAACAGAGAATATTTAAAATACTTAAAATAATCGAAATGAATATATACGAAAGAGATACCGGAAAAAGACGTCATTAACGTCTTTTTAATTTCTTCGGCAAATCGTTAATCCAAATTTAACAGTGTGAAGACTATAAAGGAATCAGGAAGGGATGAATATGAAATCAGTTCCGTTTACACCCGTTCAGTTTATAAGAAAGCATTTCAATTCATTTGGGACGATTCTGATTGAATTCATGTGTCTGATTCTTATTGGATCTGCTTTGCTGAGTCTTCCGTTTGCGTCGGCAGACCATCAGCCTGTACCATTTATCAATGCGCTGTTTACTTCGACATCCGCAGTCTGTGTGACGGGTCTTGTTGTTTATGATACGGCAACACAGTGGTCGATGTTTGGAAGAACGATCATTCTGATTCTGATCCAGATCGGAGGGATTGGAGTGGTATCGATGTCGGTGCTGTTGATGATTGCGACCGGAAAACGGATCGGGATATTTCAGAGACTGACAATGCAGGATGCGATATCCGCGCCTCAGATCGGCGGAATCGTTCGTTTCACCAGATTTTTTCTAAAGGGAACACTGTTGTTCGAAGGGCTGGGCACGCTTCTGCTGCTTCCCCCGTTCGCCAAAGAATTCGGAATGTGGAAGGGACTTGGATATGCGTTGTTTCACTCAATCTCTGCTTTCTGCAATGCAGGATTTGATCTGATGGGAATGAAGGAACCGTTCAGTTCATTCACACACTATTACGGACATACCTGGATCAGCCTGGTTCTGATCCTGCTGATTATAACCGGAGGTCTTGGTTTCATGACCTGGCAGGATCTTTTGAAAAACCAGTTTCGGAGGAAGGGACTTCGTCTGCAGACAAAGGTGATTCTCTCCATGACCTTTGTCCTGATCCTGCTTCCGTTCCTGTATTTCTTCTTCTATGAATACGCGGGGATGAAGCTGTCGGAACGGATCACGGTATCACTGTTTCAAGCGGTAACTCCACGAACCGCCGGATTCAACACGATGCCATATGACGAAATGTCGGAAGCCGGTTTACTGATCACAATCATTCTCATGATGATCGGCGGTGCACCGGGTTCTACGGCAGGCGGCATGAAACTGACAACGGTATTTGTGCTGCTGGCATCCTCACATGCATATATTCGTCACTACTCCAATGTGAATGCATTTCATCGCCGGATCGAACCGGATATCGTTCACAATGCGTTTACGGTTATGACGGTATATCTGATTCTGCTCCTGCTCGGGACAATCCTGCTGTCCGGGGCAGAACGGATCCCTGTAATTCATGCGATGTTCGAATGTGCTTCGGCGCTTGGTACCGTCGGTCTTACGACAGGCATCACACCGGGACTTAAAACAATATCAAAGATTGTTCTGATCGGATTTATGTTCCTCGGACGAACCGGAGGGCTCACGATTGCCTATGCCATGATAAGCAACTCCATGCGGGTACAGCCCAGAATGCCTTCCGAGCGAATAACCGTCGGGTAAAGGAGACTGTTTCAGATGAAAAATGTATTGATTATCGGTGCCGGAAGATTCGGTCGGTATACTGCCATTAAACTGAATGAACTTGGTCATCAGATCATGGCAATCGACAAGAACGAAGATCGGATCAACCGGATCCTTCCCTATGTGACAGATGCACAGATTGGAGACAGTACGGATGATACATTTCTGAGAACCATTGGTATTCCGGATTACGATCTGTGTATTGTGGCAATTGGAGATGATTTTCTCAGTTCTCTGGAAACGACCTCGCTGCTTGAAGAATTAGGCGCAAAGAAGATCATTGCCAGAGCGACCAGCGGAAATCAGGAGAAATTTCTTATGAAGAACGGTGCCAGTGCAGTGGTATTCCCGGAACGACAGCTTGGCAGCTGGACAGCGATACGTTACGGATCCGATACGATTTCCAACTATATCGATTTATCCGATGGCTATAGTATCTTCGAGGTTGCTGTGCCAAGCCAGTGGGATGGAAAACGTGTTGGGGAACTGGATGTGCGCAAACGGTATCAGATCAATATTCTGGGTGTTCAGAACGGAACCATGAACATGGACATTAATGTCAATACAATTCTTCACGCAGGTCAGAAACTGCTGGTGCTTGGCAAACAGGAAGTACTGCAGAAACTCTTCTGTGTGTAAAAGAGAGGAGGTAACATCGTATGCTGGAAATGATAATTGCTGTAGGCAGTCTGGTGTTTTGTGCAGTAATCGGATACTTCGCCATCGACCGATTGTTTGATGCGATTGATCCCGATATCGTGACGGATCGGAAATATCGGATTGCAGTTGATGATGTTGTGTTCCTGCATCAGGCAAAAAAGTACTTCGACCCAAAGCGCTGTGTTCTTTATACTGGATATGGATCGGAAATTCTGTCTGAGATGCAGCGAAACGGAATGGATCTTGCAGTTCTGGATGGAAATGAAGAAAATCCGAAGGAAAGTGCTGCGATGAATCATATACGGGCTTCCTTTCAGCCGTGTGAACCGGTAGCGAATGATACGGGAATGCATCTGTTCATGTTGTCCGATAAGGCGCGTGACCTGGATATTTACTATCGCGATGACATGAGCCCGGTCATTCAGCAGATGCTGGGGAATCGAATCATTACCAAAATCAATTGACGGAATCTGTTATGGAAGAAACATTGTCGAATATAGAAAAAGAATGTGTTGTATTGCTCTGTCTTTCCCCGTCGCCAAGCAATAAGCGGGTCATTCAGGCGGCCTCCAAGATGGCGGCAGGAAATTCAAAAAGCGCGATTGCAATCTACGTGGGTACTTCAAAGAAAGAAGTATCTGAACAGCCTGTCCTTCAGGAGAATATTGCATTGGCAAAGGAAAAAGGATTTGAGATCTATGTTTTTGAGAGCAATGATATTCTTCTGACGATCGCAGAATATGCCCGTCTTATCCATGCGACAGATCTGTTTCTCGGTTACAGTATTACCAGCGCGTTCTTTCCCGTTCGGAAGCCGGCAGCGGTTCAGCTGTCCGAATATCTTCCGAATGTGGATATCCATATCATCCCTGATACAAGGGCTTCCGAGTATCCGGCTTTGCACGTTCAGGAAAACTCCTTTACCTGGAAAATCCGGGATATCATTCTGGTCATCGTTATCATGACGATCGCAACCATGCTTTCGGCATGGTTTGACCAGTCCCGGTTCAGCAATGCAAATATCATAACGATATATATCTTTGCGGTGCTGGTCACATCCCTTGTGACATCGCATCGCATTTATGGCATTATTGCGGCGGTGCTTTATATTTTGCTGTTCAATTATCTGTTCATTGATCCCCGTTTTACACTGCTTGTCTATAACGCGGATTATATGATGACCTATTTCGTGACGGTTCTGGCAGCGATTCTGACCGGCTCTATCACGATCCGCATGAAGGGCATCGCAAGACAATCCGCAGAAAATGCCTATCAGGCAAAAATACTGCTGGATACCTCCAATCAGCTGGAACAGGCGGATAACCGCAAGGACATTATTCGGATCACCTGTATGCAGCTGGTAGAACTGCTGAACCGAAACATTCTGTTTTATGAAATCGGTTCGTTCAGGAATCCGAAGATTTACTCTCTGAACAATGATACGGTAGACCGTCCTGCTTACGAAAAAGAAATCGATGCGGTTGAATGGTCCGCAGAAAACCGTCACCATTCCGGTGCATTTACATCGCATTTTCCGAACTATTTGTGCCGTTATTACAGCATCGGTTCCGAAACGGATCCGTTTGGTGTGATCGGAATCGACATGAGACATGAGCGGTTCACGGAATTTGAGAACTCGATTCTTATCTCCATTCTGAGTGAATTTACAATGGCACTTGAAAATGAGCAGATCACGACCAGACGAAAGATGGCAGAAATCGAAGCGGAAAATGAACGCCTGCGGGCAGGCCTGCTGCGTTCCATTTCGCATGACCTGCGTACACCGCTGACTTCTATTTACGGTAATGCCTTGAATCTGGAACAGAATGAAAAACAGCTGAGTGAAGAAGACCGGAAAAAGATCTATCACGACATGATGGAAGATTCCATGTGGCTGAATGCACAGATGAACAACATTCTGTATATGACCAAGCTCGAAAATAACGGATGTCTGGATATCACGGTAGAAAATGTTTACGACGTAATCGCAGAAAGCCTGCGTCATATCATGCCGCATCCGGAACATACCATTGTGATTCGGAATGTATCGGAAGATCTGTTTGCGGAAATGGATTCCAATCTGATCACGCAGGTACTGATCAATCTTCTGAACAATGCGGTCAAATATACGCCGCCGGGCTCTCTGGTCACGATCGATGCGGAACGGGAAGGGGATACGGTCACCGTCAGTGTCAGTGATAACGGGGAAGGGATACCGGATGAGGATAAGCGTCGTATCTTTGAACTGTTCTATACCGGGAAGAAAGATTATTCGGACAGCTCACGCAGACTTGGCGTTGGGCTGAATCTATGTGAACTAATACTCAAAGCACACGGTGGTAAGATATACGCAGTGGACAATGTTCCCCACGGGGCAATCTTCCGTTTTACACTGAAGGCAAAGGATGTATTTCCTGTATGAATGATTTCAAGATACTGGTAGTTGAAGATGACAGGCCGGTTTCCAGCCTCATTACGACAACTCTGAAAATACATGATTATTCCAGCATTACGGCTTCTTCCGGTATGGAGGCGGTTTCCTTATGCGCCTCTCATAAGCCGGATCTGATTCTGCTGGATCTCGGGCTTCCGGATATGGATGGAATTGAAGTAATAAAAACGATCCGGGAATGGTCGTCCGTAATTATTATCATTATCAGTGCCCGTTCGGAAGACAGTGATAAGATCAAGGCACTCGACAGCGGGGCGGATGATTATCTGACAAAACCGTTCTCGGTTGATGAACTGCTTGCCCGGATTCGTGCAGCACAGCGGCGTTTGAAATACATTGCAAATCAGGGGGAAGAAAACCCGCTGTTTATCAACGGGCCTTTGACAATCGATTATGCATCAAATCTTGTGACGATATGCGGGCAGGAGATTCATCTGACCAGTCTGGAGTACAAACTGCTCACACTGCTGGCTAAAAATGTCGGCAAAGTGCTGACACACTCCTACATCATTGAACATATCTGGGGGAATGCGGTCGATTCCGATATTGTATCCCTGCGGGTATATATGAATTCCCTGCGGAAAAAGCTCCGTCAGGTCTGCGGTGATGAAGAACTGATCACTACGCATATAGGTATTGGATATCAGATGATCCGGAAATAATAAAACCCGCGATGCGGGTTTTAATTCAGCTGATCAGGAAGTATACAGACATTACTGCGCAGAGGATAAATCCGGCGAAGGATTCAAATCCGCCTTCCTTGCGCATGGCTGCGTAGGCACCCATACCGCATCCGAATACTGCAATAAACAGCAGGAATGCGCCGAGGTACTCCACAATATAGGACCAGACTTCCTTTTCCATAATAATGAAGTCACTGACCGAACTCAGACTGACACGTCCAATGACGGTATATGCCAGCATGCCCAGCGTTACAGCCCCCAGCATGCATGGAATCAGTGCTTCCAGAAGCCCGATCAATAAACTTGTAATACTGAATACACGTTTTTTCATTTTATTCTCTCGCCTTACCAGTATACCCAAAATCGAAATGAATGGGTATAGGAGTGTTGTGATTCTTATTCTTCGATATAAACCCGTTTCATAATGACCGGGGTAACCGGCCTGTCCCCGAATCCGGTCGGGACTGCCGCAATTTCATCCACGGCATCCATGCCTTCTGTGACATGGCCGAATGCGGCATATTCTCCGTCAAGATGCGGCGCATCCGCATGCATGATAAAGAACTGGCTGCTGGCGCTGTCCGGGTTCATGGCTCTGGCCATGGAGATGACACCGCGCTTGTGAGCGATCGGATTTTTGACACCGTTGGATGCGAATTCTCCCTTGATGTTTTTGCCGCTTCCGCCGGTTCCGTTTCCTTTGGGATCACCGCCCTGAATCATAAATCCGGGAATGATGCGGTGAAATGTAAGACCGTCATAGAATCCGCTTCGAACAAGATTCTTGAAATTTTCAGTAGTAATCGGCGCTGCGCTCTCATCAAGCTCGATTTTGATGATTCTGCCGTTATCCATTTCTATTACAACCATTGTATTGATTTCTCCTTCTTTTATTAGCCGTGCATCTCATGTGAGCCCGGGGATGCGGGCCCGGTCAGGATATCCGAAAGATCTTCTTCCTGCGGTACAGCAGTTTGTTCCTTTTTCGCTTCTGCGACCGCATTGACGGCCTGCGCAAAATCCATGACCGATTCCTGCTGTGGTGCCGGTTGATTCTGCTGCTCCTGCTGTGCCCGCTGCGCTTTTCGCTGTCTTGCGCGTTCACGGATTGTGGCACGCGCCCGTTCCTTTTCCTGTTCCTGACGGTTCAGCTCCTGCCAGTTGCGGTTGATGAAACGGGCATTCTCATTATCGGATCTCAGACTGTTTTCTACCTTTTCACGATGCTTCAGAGAACGGATGTAGTCGATCGTCAGATAGATATCAATTGCCAGAAATGCCAGCATGAGGGCACCGATAATAAACAGATCTTCTTCAAAAATCAACATGAATGCGATGAGTGCCATGAAGATGTCACCACCGATCATGATTCCGGATAAAATGCGTTTGCTTTTCAGATTCATAACTTAGGTTTCCTTCGATGAGTATCTTATCACAAACTGTCAGTCCATAGAATTGAGGTGAATGGACGATACATCAGGCAGCTGTTTCAGCGTGGCAAGCAGGTCTTCCACCGTACTGGTCATCGCTGTGGTATTGATGGTCAGAACGACTGCAGCTTTACCTGCAACCGGCACCGACTGCGATATGGTGATAATACTGGCGTTGGCGGTGGAAAGACAGTGGATCACACTGCTGAGACTTCCCGGCCGATCCTTTAAATTAACGGAAATACTCGCTTTCCGGTCATCGCCGCCTTCCTGCATGCGGAATACATAATTTTTATATTTATAGAATGTATTCCGGGAGATTCCGACGCTTTTAACGGCTTCCGTAACAGTTGCGGCTTCATGTGATGCCAGCAGCTCCCGTGCTTCAATAACCTTTTCCAGATAATCCGGAAGGATCTTTTTATGTACAATCAGATAATTGCCTGCCATAGGTCATCGTTCTCCTGGTATTCCGGCCCGCTGCTGACAGGCAGTTCCTGTACGTTCCAGTGTTCG
>JAEEPV010000052.1 GCA_016284975.1 Solobacterium sp. | reverse complement strand
GATCCTTTCGATTGCGGTGTGTTTCCTGCTGGGCGGCTGCAGAAACCGTTCCATGCCGAATAACCGGGTCATCCGTCAGTCAAAGAGTGTTGAAGATGTGATTCAGGAACAGACTGCCCAGCAGACACCAGAGACGGTAATTGAAACAGCCGTACCGGAAGAACCGGAAGCGGAGAATACCTATGCGGAAGTTGACCTGGATCTTACAAAGAGTTCGGAGACCATGCTGTATTCCGAGGTGATCGATATCGGTACAAATCCGGACAACTATGCAGGAAAGGTCATTCGTGTTGGCGGCCAGTTTATGAATTATCACGATGATATGAGTGTGAATACCTATCCTGTCGTGATCGTGCTGGACGCGACAAAATGCTGTGCGACAGGTCTTGTATTTGAACTGAAAGACGGAAACTATCCAAAGGATGAAGAGGAATTCACCGTGACCGGGATTCTGGATTATGCCTATTCAGAGGACTGTCCGTTTCCGGTGCTGAAAGAAGCGGAAATCTCCTGATTGCACGGCAGGTCATGGTATAGTTTGGTTAACAGGAGAGAAACCAGTTATGAGAGTATTTGAAGGTTTTCAGAGAGGCGTCAATCTTGGCGGCTGGCTTTCCCAGGCGGATGAGACAACAAAAGAACATTACGATACATTCATTACGGAATCGGATATCAAAGCGATTGCCGCACTTGGCCTGGATCATGTACGTCTGCCGGTGGATTACATAATGATTGAAAGTGAATCCGGTGCAGCGCTGGAAGAGGGCTATACCTATATCGACAAAGCGGTTGAATGGACGAGAAATGCCGGATTGAATCTCTTGATCGATATGCATAATACGTATGGATATTCGTTTGATCCGCTGGAGAAAGAAGCCAGCAAGGAGAAATTCTTTTTTGATAAAACCCTGCAGGAACGCTTCTATACGATGTGGGACCGCATTTCCAGAGCGTACGGCAGGTACAGTGATACGGTTGCGTTTGAACTGCTCAATGAAGTCGTATCTCCCAGGGTAATCAGGGAATGGAATGAAATCGCAGATCATGCGGTGGATGTCATCCGTGCCAATGCGCCGAAGGCATACATCGTGATCGGAGGCGTACGCTATAACAATGTCACAAGCGTTCCGCATCTCAATCCGCCGAAAGATGACTATATCGTCTACAACTTCCACTGTTATGAGCCATTGATCTTCACCCACCAGAGAGCTTACTGGGTGGATGAAATGCCGGATGACATCGTTGTTCATTATCCACAGACTGCAGCCGCGTATCAGAAGCTTTCCGGAATCCTGCATGAGAATCTTTCGGATGCGATCACGAAGGTTCCGGGAAGTGTTGAGGGACCGGAACTGTTCGAAACGCTGTTTGAACCTGCGCTGAAGGCGGCAGAAGTAAATAATGCCCCGCTGTACTGCGGAGAATACGGTGTGATCGACAGAGCACCTGCAGAAGATGCGCTGCGCTGGCTGCAGGATATTCACACGGTATTTGAAAAGTACCACATCGGAAGGGCACTCTGGAACTACAAGGAAAAAGACTTCGGGTTTACCGATTCGCGTCTGGATCCGGTACGCGAAGAGCTTGCTCGAAATCTCTGATTCATTCATTTACTGCCGGGGTAAAAACCCGGCTTTATTTTTTTCTTCAGTAAACGTTCAGGGATCACACATACCGTTGCTTACGATAAAATAAAAATAACAGCAGTGAGAATACACAACCGTTCGGGAATCCGGTACAGCTGCTCATGCAAAATGCAGAACGCGTCACAGATCCCGGATGATCCGAAACAATTGTTGACAATATCAGTCGGAATACCGACCGAACGAACAGAGGGAGCGTAAACCGTTTTTCAGATGGTTTATGAAAACGACTATGGACAATGTATGCAGTAAATGCGGAAAGCCCTTGATTCCCGGTGCCAAATTCTGTACCGGATGTGGGTCTCCTGTGACCTTTCAAAAACCAGTGTCTGCTGTGCAGCCGCCTTCTTCGAAACCCGGGAAGACCGCTGCCAAGGAACCCGCTTCTCCAAAAAAGAAGTCCTTCCTTGATACTGCCCTGACGATTACGCTGGTAATACAGCTCATTATTGCGGGATTCTGGTATCCCGGTTTTCTGCGTGGAAAGAAAGAACCGGGGCACGAAGGTTTCCCGGTGTATCCGACTGTCTCTCCAGGAGGCCACAACGGTAACGGGAATTCCGACAGGCCGGATGTCCTGCTGCTTGGAAATGATCCGGATGCGTATGTAATGGATGTGAGTGAGGAAAATTCTCCGGGGAATCCATTCCTGATCGGCGTGGATATCACCCAGAAGGAACTGGATGAAACACCTGTACTGGTGAGCGCGGCAGTTTCTGCGGAGAATCATGAAGTTACTGCCGGCTCTTTCAGAGCGGATTTCAAAGAATGGAATCTGGAGAATGAAGAAGACACATGGAATGTTAAAGCTCTGAAGCCAAAAGAGGATAATGTCACCGGATATACACTGATGACGTATGATTTCTCACTTGCCTCTGGCCAGCATGAATTTCCGACCAATGTCGAAATTCACATGCCAAGAACTGCCGGCGAATATGAAGGCAGTGTAGTCTGGTACAACATGGAAGCAGGATGTTGGGAACCGGTTTCCTATTCCGTTTCCGAGGATGGCTCGGAATATATCATCCACACCGATCATTTTTCACCATTCAGTGAACTGGTGAACTGGTTCAGGAAATATACCAGAAATAACTATGAGATGGCAGGTACGATTTTCGATACGGTTGATTATGATCAAAACGGTAATCCATACCCGCAGCTGCAGAAGCCTGTCCGCATGGTGGATGAGCGAGTCCATGAGCTTCTGGCGTGGCCGCAGGAAAGCAAGGCCGTTCTTAATGTAGTTAAAACCGGTACGATTCCCGATGACATGGCTGTGACGAACTTCATGAACATGCTCAATCGCTTCGGCCTTGGCTATGGAAATACCGTGATGACACCAGTTACCTCATGGGACCAGAAACTGATCGACGGTCTGACCAGACTGAAACTGACAAACAGACTGGTTGGCGGAGCGAACGTCAGGATGATGAAATATACCGGCGTGACCACTATTCAGGGCGGGATGATCATAGTTGGAATCATTCTGACCGGCACGAGGATTATTTATCAGGTGGCTAATGGCGGTGAACTGCTTGATGTGCTGAAAGCCAATGCCGGTGACATTGCGGGTCTTGGAATCGGAACTGCAGGTTATATAGTAGGAGGCACTACCGGCGCAACCTTAGGATGGGTTGGACTTGCGGTTTTCCTGGGTTTTGAGGCTTACGCTCAGGCGGAGCCGCTTCTGAGCGCAAGCCCGATGGATAATACCGAGCGGATCTATCGGTATTACATCATTAAAAAAGGACATGAGCTGACAAAACCGGCGGAGGGTGATACGAGGTCACCGGATTTATCCTATGGGGTGGATCGTTACAGATGGGCCAAAGCACTGCGTACGATTTTCGAGCGGAATAAAAATGATATGGCAAAGATTCCGGATGAAGTCAACGAATTGTATGACAGCTATGTCAACTCGTTCTGGAACCTTACCGAACAGGAACGGCGTGAATACACCGAAACCGTAGACAAGGCTTACCGGTCGCTAGTCTATGATGAAAAAACCCAAAAGAAGGTCTGGAAGGAATGGGAAGATCCGGCTGATCCGGAAGTGTACAAAAAGCACACAAAAGAGTCGATCATCAGCGGAACTCAGGATATCCTGCTGGATCTCATCGAAACCTATCAGACACAGGCGGAATGTGAAATCAAATCGACGATCCAGAATGAAGTACTGCCCCGTTTAAATACGGATATGGTATTCCTGGTCCGCGACACCGGCATGCTGAACAGCGATGAACATTTTGACAAATCACCGCTGGTTACTTATGCGAAAAACGATCCATGGCTCATGCAGGAACAGAACCACATCGACACGGAAGGCCTGCTGGAAAAAAAGTATCCATACAGTTATACACCGGAACGCTATGGTCTCTATGAGCCGAATGAGCGATTCCTGTATTTCACGGATCAGGCACAGTCTCTTTTTGAACCTGGCAACGAAAAAGGAAAGGGTGTTTATACACCGCCGGCATTCTATCCTCACATCAACGAAGACAGCAACGAAGTCTTTGCATGTAAGTATTACTATTACATGATGATGGGAAACCCGGAAATGATATTTATCAATTCCGACATGGAAGGGAACAGGGATATCTCTCCGGCATCTTATTCCATTGATGTGCCGACAAAGCCGGACGTAGGCGGAAAAATCAACGCAATGGTGGTCATCGACCGGAATGTCAAAGGCCAGTTTGAACCGCAGAACATCAAATTTATTTCCAATGATTTCCGGCCGGATAATACTCCTGTAGAAATGACCTTTTCGCTGCGTTCGGATGGCAGTTTTGAACTGACGATGCCGGAAGTGATCATCAATAAGGAACAAACGGAAAAAGACATGGGAGATGAGATCGATTACCAGAGGCAGTTTTACAAGGACTTTAAATGCCGGAAGTACTCTCAGATATGGAACGAAGCCTATACGCTGAAAGGAAAACTCAAAAAAGAGGATCTGTATGATGACCGGACGGGATGGACCTGTTATGGAATTGACAACAGCACCCCGCTGAAATCGATGGATTCTTCCGGCTACCGGGAGTCTTATGTGAGTGATGTATATGATATGCAAAATGACCGGGCTTATACGGTTAATGTATTCCGGAGAGAAGAAAGAACAGAGGAATACACGATCACCCTGAGCATTGATGATCATCCTTCCCCGGACAGTCTTGGGTATTATTTCTCGACCGTTCTCTCCATAAGTGTCGTGGAGGAAAACGGCACGAAAAAACTGAAATTAAAGGCAAAGCTGAAGGGCATGGGCAGCGGAGTTTCAACAACCATACGGGAGAGCAATACGGAAGCGATGACCACGGACAAAAAACCGATCGATGATGTGACCTATGATCAGGAGTTTACGGCCGAAGCGAAGGTTCCTTCCAAAGGTTTCTTCTGGTATCACGAATAGGGAATCGCAGAATCTTCGACAAAAAAAGACTTCGGGTTTCCCACTCCATATGTGAATGCGGTATGCGAAGCGCTCGCCCGAAATCTCTGATTCATTCATTGCCGGGGAAACCCGGCTTTGTTATTTCTTGAGTTCGCGGGTGCCTTTTTCAATCAGTTCTTCCGTTGTGTAGTGATGAAAGATACCGGGATAGAAGATGGTATCCTCCGCCTTACCGTCATATGAATAGACGATGATCTCATCCGTTTCTGCATCATAGCCGAGCACCTGCGCATCCGCAGAAGCACTGGAACGAGTAGGTGCTTCATCAATATCAACAAAATCAATACGGTCCTGGAGAAAAACAACAAGCTGATCCGTTCCTTCGCTGATCCGGGCGGTTTTTTCTGCATCTGTAGTGGAAGCGGAAAGTGCGGTGGTGCCAAGCAGGGTTCCGTTACGGTCATACTGGTACAGCGTGTCATCGGCATATACCGCAATCAGCCGGTCTTCATGGAAGTACAGTGCAATGCAGGTGGATCCCGGATAGGGGATTTCAGCGGTCACCTCGTTTTTGGAATTCAAAAGACAGATGCCGGTATCGGAACTGACTGCTTTCAAAGAGCCATCCATAGTCTCTGCAAACAGCAGATTCAAAAGATGGATATCGTTTACATACTGGATTTCGCCGGTTTCCGGATTGAAGAATGCCGGGAACACCGATTCTCCATCACTCACCGCAAGCATGCCGGTACTGCCATTACCGGACAGGATAAAGGACGGCGCATCTGGATCACTTGGATCGATATATGCATGCAGGCCGGGTTCCAGGGAAAGGGGAATGGAAACTTCCTCTCCTTTCTGCAGGTCGATCGTATGGAAGATCAGACTGTCCGATTCTTCGAGATAACTCAGCCGGTCATTCTGTATGGCCATTATCGGTGTTTCATCGTAATAAGCTGTCAGGATCATATTCTTGAGACTGTACTGCCGCTCTGAGAAATAGCTGTCGATTGCTTTGTATTTTCCGGCTTTGGCAAGATAATCGGTCCGTTTCAAAGGAATGGAACCGATCAATGAAAGATCTGTGAAGCGATAGCGGTCAACCTGCATCGAACCGGTAATACTGTCGATGCGTATGACCGGCAGAATTTCGGAAGACAGTGATACCGGCAGGAGATACAGCAGTTCCTGTTCTTCGCAGGTGATGCGTTTTATTTCCTGCATGGACGTGCGGTTATAGAGAATCACCTCATTCTGGCATTTGACGGCAAGATACTCACGATTGAAGGATGCACTGTCGGCAACGGTTTCAAAACCGCTTCCCTGAAACAGCTGAAGATCGGGATCGAATGAGGGTTCATACCAGGATACATCTCCCTTGCTTAAGATTGCATAGCTTGGAACCAAAATGTTTTTTCCTTCGAACAATTCTGCCT
>JAEEPV010000051.1 GCA_016284975.1 Solobacterium sp. | reverse complement strand
CGGTTTCTGATAGTATTCGATCGGCATTTCATTTACCTTTGTTACGCCCTGGAGAATCTTCGCAGCCATGTCACCGGTTGTTTTGCCAAGTTCATAGTAGTCGATTGAAAGCGTAGCGATACCGCAGCCTGCCATGATGCCTTCTTCACCGCAGATGATCGGAACACCTGCTTCGGAGGCAACCGCATCAATCAGTCCGGTGTTGGATGCTGCAGTGTTGTCGGTCGGAATATAGAGCGCATCTACTTCCGAAACGATGGAAGTGGTGACTGCCTGTACATCATTGGAATCTGTAAAAGTCTTGACCGTAACCGTCTTGCCTTTTTCTTCCAGACACTTCTTGACTGCTTCCGCCTGATATTTGGAGTTGGCTTCTGCAGAGCAGTAGAGAATACCGATCTTTTTGGCATCCGGCAGCAGTTCATCAAACATATCTGCCTGCTGATCGAGCGGCGCAAGATCGGAAGTACCGGAGACATTGGTTCCGACAGTTCCATTGAAATCATCAATTTCAAGTGCGGTTCCATATTCGGTAATCGCTGTACCAAGGACCGGAATATCCGCAGTGCCGTTTGCTGCCGCCTGAAGAGCAGGGGTGGCAATCGCAAGAATCAGATCGGACTTTTCTGTTACAAAGCCGGAAACGATGGAAGCGCAGGTAGCGCTGTCGCCGCTGGCATTCTGGACATTGAAGTCAACCGCATCTGCACCAAGCTCCGCAACCAGTTCATCCTGGAAACCCTGTGCTGCCGCATCGAGTGCGACATGCTGTACCAGCTGGACGATGCCGACATTGAACTTTTTGCCTTCTGTACTGCCGCCGGCATTGCCGGCAGGTTCGTTACTGCCTGTTGTGGCTGTGGTGCTTCCTGCACATGCAGTCATACCGAGACACAGCAGGCTCGAAATCAAAACTTTTGTAAATTTTTTCATTTGTTTTCATTCCCCCTGAAAGTGTTTACACACTCTGAAATTTTATTACACGAAGTATCATTGGTCAATGAGAAAAACGCTTTTTGCATGTAATATTAATTTTCATTATTCTGTTTCTTATCCATAGAAAGAATGTTATGATAACAGTCGAAATCTGAGAAAAAGTCAAGTAATGGATCTGCTTCCGTTCGACAGAGAAAAGACGGCCGGTGAAAGTCTTTGGGGGAACGATTCATGAAGCTGCTTTGGAGAGCGCCCAATCCGCGCCGCCTGCCTGCGTTATCGGCTGAATTAAGTGCGTGTTTAGGAATAAATACGAAACAGGATGGTACCGCGTGAAAAACGTTCCTGCATATGATGCAGGTTTTTTTATTGGAGGATAGGTAAATGACAGAACAGAAACAGTTGACCGGCAATCAGGTCAGGCAGATGTTCCTCGACTTCTTTCAGTCGAAGGGCTCCATGGTGGAACCGGGCGCAAGCCTGATTCCGCACAACGATCCTACGCTTCTTTGGATCAATGCAGGCGTATCAGCCCTGAAAAAGTATTTTGACGGAACGGAGAAACCCAAGTGCAACCGCATTTGCAATGCCCAGAAGTCAATCCGTACCAATGACATTGAGAATGTCGGTAAGACCGCACGTCACCATACGTTCTTTGAGATGCTCGGCAACTTTTCCATCGGTGATTATTTCAAGCAGGAGGCAATTCCCTGGGCATGGGAATTTCTGACCAGTCCGGAATGGGTCGGCTTCCCGAAAGAAAAAATGTATGTCACCGTCTATCCGGATGATCAGGAAGCGTATGATCTCTGGGTCAAGGTCGGCATGGATCCGTCTCATATCCGTAAAACCGAAGACAACTTCTGGGAGATCGGAAGAGGCCCGGGCGGACCGGACACGGAACTGTATTATGACCGCGGACCGGAATACGATCCGCAGGGACTCGGTGAAAAGCTGTTTTTTGAAGATATTGAAAACGACCGCTACATTGAAGTCTGGAATGTCGTGTTCTCACAGTATGACTGCCGTCCGGATGAGATGCCGCGCAGTGAGTACAAGGAACTGCCGCATAAGAATATCGATACCGGTATGGGCCTTGAACGTCTGGTCGCTCTGATCCAGAACGGAGAGACCAACTTTGATACGGATCTCTTCCTTCCGATCATTCATGCGACTGAAACTTACGCAAAACATCCGTATTCCGAACGGGAATATAAGATGGCTTACCGCGTAATTGCAGACCATATCCGTACCGTGACCTTTGCGATCGCAGACGGTGCGATGTTCTCTAATGAGGGCCGCGGCTATGTTCTGCGCCGGGTATTGAGAAGAGCGGTTCGTTATGGAATCAAGCTGGGAATCGAAGGGGCCTTCATGTACAAACTGGTACAGGTCGTCGCCGACATCATGCAGGATTACTATCCGTACCTGCAGGAGAAAGTGGAACTCGTTTCCCGTCTTGTAAAACAGGAAGAAGAAAGCTTCCACCGGACCCTTGCCAATGGTGAAAACCTGCTCAATGAGCAGCTGAAACTCCATGCGGCGGAAAAGGTACTGCCGGGTGAAGTAGTATTCCGTCTGTATGATACGTATGGATTCCCGAAAGAACTGACGGCCGAGATCGCAGAAGATGCCGGCTATACCGTAGACATGGAAGGCTTTGACCGGGAGATGGCGGAACAGGTCCGTCGTGCAAAGGAAGCCAGAGGAAGTGAACAGTCAATGCACGGACAGTCAGCGGATCTGATGGATTTCGAAGAACCGTCTGAGTTTACCGGCTATACCGATACAAGTTCTGTCGGAACCGTACTTGCGATGTTTAAGGACGGTGTCCGGGTAAAGGAACTGACCGATACCGGTGATGTCATTCTTTCAAAGACCTGTTTCTATGCGGAATCCGGCGGACAGTGCGCTGATACCGGAATTCTTGAGGGAGAGGGCTTTAAGGCAGAGGTAACGGATGTCAAGAAAGCGCCTCACCATCAGCCGCTTCATCATATTGAAATCAAAGAAGGCTGCCTGAAAGAAGGGGATACCGTTACCGGTACCTATAATCTCTCTAACCGTCAGAGAACCCGTGCCAACCACAGTTCCCTGCACCTTCTGCAGAGTGCACTTCGCACTGTGCTTGGGGATCATGTTGCACAGGCCGGTTCTTACAACTGTCCGGATTATGCCCGCTTTGACTTCAACCATTATGAGAAAGTCAGTGACGAACAGCTGAAGGAAATCGAACGTCTGGTCAACCAGATGATTCAGGCGGATGTGGATGTTGTTACCGAAGTACTTCCGATCGAAGAAGCCAAGAAGACCGGAGCGATCGCACTGTTTGACGAAAAGTACGGAGACAGCGTTCGTGTCGTATCGATGGGTGACTTCTCGAAGGAATTCTGCGGCGGTACGCATGTATCGAATACAGGCAGCCTTGGCGTCTATAAGATCGTCAGCGAAGAATCGATCGGATCCGGTGTCCGCCGTATTACCAGCATCACCAAGATGGATGCTTACCAGGCGTTCCGCTCGGAAGAAGAATATCTGATGCAGACGGCATCCCTGATGCGTCTGAAGAATTTCCAGGGTCTGCAGGAAAAGATCGAGGCACTGCTGGAAGAGAACGCTTCGCTGAAAAAGGAAATTGCGGAATCCAAGCAGAAGGCGCTTGCGGCCAATGCCGGAGAACAGGTGAATAAAGCAGAATCGATCAACGGTCTTTCCGTACTGCTTCTGAAAGCAGACGGCATGGAAACCGGTGCGATGAAAGGTTACGCGGAAACCCTGCGCAACAAGCTTACCGATGGTCTTGTCTTTGTAAGCAATGTAAACGGCGATAAGATCACATTCGTATGTGCTGCCTCCAAAGCAGCCATTGAGAAGGGTCTGAAAGCCGGCGATCTTGTTAAGGCAGCGGCACAGCTGTGCGGCGGCAACGGCGGCGGACGTCCGGATATGGCTCAGGCTGGCGGCAAGGACATCACTTCTGCAGATAAAGCACTGGAAGAAGTTCGCAGCCGGATCACAAATGCCTGATTCTTTTCTACACTTTTTAATAAGTTAAGATAAAATAGGTAATAGAAGTGGAGGTGTCCCATGAGTAATATTGATATTTCACCGACTGTCAGCTTTGACGCTGATCATATTCGCCGTGAAAACATCCGGCAGGTGCTGATGCTGGTGCGTTCTGCACTGGAGGAGCGTGGTTATAACGCGATCAATCAGCTCGCGGGGTACCTGATTTCCAACGATCCGGCCTATATTTCTTCCCATAAAAATGCCCGTTCCATCATTCAGTCCGTAGAACGGCATGAGATCATCGAGGAACTTGTTCGCTTCTATCTGGAAGAGAACAACGAAGAATGATTTATCTCGGCCTTGATCTTGGCAGTGTGACCTGCGGCGTCAGCCACAGTGATACCGGCTTTATCGCAAGTCCGCTTACGACGATCCGCTTCCGGCCGAATGATTATGATTCTGCCTTGGATCAGCTGCTCGTGCTGATCCAAAAGGAAAAACCGGATCTCATCGTACTTGGCTGGCCGCTGTTGGAAAACGGCGACCGCGGGGAACGGGCTCAGATCTCGGAAGAATTCGGCAGGGTTCTGGAAGAGGAATCCGGTGTAAAGGTCGTACTTCAGGATGAGCGCAATACGACGAGTGAATCCGAAGCGATTCTGATCATGGCGGATGTCTCTCGGAAAAAACGCAAAAAAGTGATTGACCGGATGGCAGCTGTTCGGATTCTGCAGTATTATCTCGACGCAAATCAGGGGAAAGGCGATTAATCGCCTTTCTCTTCATAAAAGGAGTTCTTTATGGATAACCGCTTGATTCTGACCGATGAAAACGGTCAGGAAACTGAAATGGAAATCGTCCTCACCTTTGATGATGAGGAACATGGACGCAAATACGTACTGGTCAAGTATCCCTCAAAGGATGAGGATGATGTATTTGCCTTTGCCTATGACGATGAGGGCAACCTCGAACCGGTAGAAGATCCGGAAGAATTTGAGATGTGCCAGGAAGTTCTTGGTGCCTTTGAAGAGGAAAACAATGGCTAAGAAGAAAAGAAGAAGGAGAAGACTCAGAGTCGGGCGTCTGCTTCTTTTACTGATGATTCCGGTTCTGATTGCGGCAGCAATTCTCTTTTTCAGCTACCGGAATTCTCTGAAACCGATTCAGAAAGAAAGTGAAATCGTAACGGTCACGATCCCGGATGGATCTTCCGTCAAATCAGCTGTCGAGATTTTGAAGAATGAAGGACTGATCCGAAACAAGGATTTCGTTTATTTCTATGTACGTCAGAATAAGCTGACCGACATCAAATCCGGCACCTATGATCTCGATAAGAGCTGGGATGTCAAAACCATCTTTGAACATCTCAGCGACAGTTCCAATGCCTCAGTCGATTCCGTCACAGTCACGATCATTGAAGGAGACTGGGCAAAACATGCGGCCGCCAAGATCGCAGAGGCAACAAATGTTTCGGCAGAAGAACTGCTGACCTTATGGAATGATGAAGAATACCTCCGTTCTCTGATGGAGCGTTATCCGTTTCTGACCGAAGAGATTTTCAATCCGAACATCCGGTATCGCCTGGAAGGCTATCTTGCGCCGAATACCTATGAATTCTACCGGGAGACCGATGCGAAGACGGTCACGGAAAAGATTCTGGATCAGCAGCTTCTGGTGTATCAGAAATACCAGGATGCCATTAACGCAAGTGAATACAGCGTTCATCAGCTCTATACACTGGCTTCCATCGTACAGTACGAGGCAGGAAAGCCGGAGGATATGAAAATGATCGCCGGTGTCTTCTATAACCGTCTTGCCATCAATATGGCCCTGCAGTCTTCGGTAACGGTCTGCTATGCGATGGATGAAGACAAGGGGGAAAACTGGCTTGCCTGTGAAACCAACGCGGATTTCGAGAGTCCGTATAATACCTACAAGTATCCGGGACTTCCCCCGGGACCGATCATCAATCCGGGTGAGGAGGCAATTGAAGCAGTTCTGAATCCGACGGAAAGTGATTATTACTACTTTATGGCGGATGTCGATACCGGTGTGGTTTATTACGGACGCACGCTTGACGAACACAACGCAAATGTCGCTGCGCATACCAACTACCACTGATGATGGAAAGCACCTGTATATATCTCATTGATCACGGAAAGTGGCTTCTGATGTACCGCAACCGCAAACCGGATGACATCAATGAAGGAAAATGGATCGGTGTCGGCGGAAAAAGTCTTCCCGGTGAGACCCCGGAAGAATGTGCCGTTCGCGAATTCCGGGAAGAAACCGGCATGGAGCCGATGGAACTGAAGCTGGCCGGTACGGTGGACTTCTGTTATGACACCCACGAAATGGAACGCATCCATGTGTTCCTGTGCTATGGCGCAAGCGGAGAACTTAGGGAATGTGAAGAAGGAACGCTTGCCTGGATCGATGAGGATGCGGTTCTGGATCTTCCGCTCTGGGAAGGGGACAAACTCTTTCTGAAGAAGATCATTAGCCGGGAAGGAATGCCGTTTCATATGACACTCTTCTACGATGATAAAGGCAATCTGCTTAAGGCTGAACAGCAATAGGAGACCATTACGATGAACAAACCGATTCTGATAGGCATTGCCGGAGGTTCCGCTTCCGGAAAAACAAGCATCGCGATGAAGATCAAGGATATGTTTTCAGATACGAAATCCGTCCTGATCCTCAGAATGGATGATTACTACAAGAATCAGACGCATCTTTCCATGGAGGAACGTGTTCTGACGAACTACGATCATCCGTTTGCCTTTGACAACGATCTTCTGATCACCCAGCTCAAGGAACTGCTTGCCGGAAGATCGGTTGAAAAGCCGACCTATGACTTTGTGACGCATAACCGTTCCGATGTCGTAGAGCACCTCGAACCGGCAGATGTCATCCTGCTGGAAGGACTGTTTGTTCTGGAAAATGAAGATCTGCGGCAGCTGGAAAACATCAAGGTTTTTGTAGATACGGAAGCGGACATCCGCTTCATCCGCAGACTGGTGCGCGATGTCAAGGAACGCGGCCGTTCCCTGGACAGTGTTGTCAATCAGTATGTAACAACCGTTCGTGTCATGCATACAACTTTCATTGAACCGACCAAGCGGTATGCGGATATTATTATTCCGGAGGGTGGTTCCAACACCGTTGCGATCGATCTGCTCGCAACCAAGATCAGCAGTATCATCCGCGGCCAGTAGGCCTTCGCATAAAAAAGTAGATTCTCTTGAATTGAGAAGCTATAATGTAGGACGGTAAAACAAAGGAGAAATCATGGCAGAGAATAAGATCTATTTGACAGAAGAAGGCTTGAAGAAGCTGCAGGAAGAATACCATAACCTCGTTCATGTTGAACGTGAAGTTGTAAAAGCGGAACTGAAGGAAGCACGTTCCCTCGGTGACCTTTCCGAAAACGCGGACTATGATGCCGCCCGTGAAAAACAGGCACAGGTCGAACACCGTATTACCGAACTGGAAGATATGCTCAAGAATTATGAGATCATCGATACCAAGTCCGGATCCAAGGTCGTTCAGATCGGTTCGACTGTCCGTCTGCAGTTCGACGACACCAAGGAAGAAGCGGAATACCGTATTGTCGGTACGACCGAAGCTGATCCGCTTTCCGGTCTGATTTCCAACGAAGCTCCGCTGGCGAAAGCAATTCTGGATAAGAAAGCCGGTCAGACTGTTGATGTTCATGCCAAAAAGCCTTATAAGGTCATGATCATCAAAATCAAATAACAGGGATATTATTGCATTCCAAACTAAAAGATAAGCAGGAGGGTTCCGTTATGAAACAGCTGCTTATCTTTTTATGTATGATTGTGACCGCATTCTGCCTGGATTTTCGTAAAGCAGATCTTGAGACCATCCGGGGAGATACTATTACCGTTCAGGTAGAGGGAGAGGTAAGTGATCCCGGTCCGGTTACCGCCCATCCATATATGACCGTTCAGGAAGTACTTGAACAGGTGGAACTGCTACCGGATGCCGATACTTCTGTACTGAATCCGGATACGATACTCAACGATCATGATATTTTGCGCATACCGGCAAAGAAGAAGGAATCGGAACCGGAACGGATTTCCATCAATACCGGAACGGCTGAGGATTTATCAACGCTTCCCGGCATTGGTCCTTCAACTGCAGAAAAGATCATCCTTTATCGTAATGATCATGGACTCTTTCAGCAGATCGAGGATCTGATGAACGTCAAAGGAATCGGCAGAGCCAAGTATGATGCGATCGCGGATCTTATCACGATTTGAAGAGGTCTATGATCATGCACTGCTGATCCTGATCGGGGCATGGTTTATCCTGGAAGCGAACCGTTACCGCTGGACGCTGTTTGTATTGGCATTGATACTGTATGCACTGGTCTCAAAGAGCAGACATCTGTTCATTCCTGCATTGATTCTTTCTGTTTTTCTGATTCCTGCAGCCCGTACTGATCCGGATATGCATGAAGGACGGGTAATCACTGTCAAAAACTCCTATGTCATCGTTCAAAACGGCACTTCCAGAATGCTGGTCTATACAAACTCCAGACCGGTTCTGGATTCCTGTATATCCTATGACGGTGTCAGTTCTGCTCTATATTCGTCAAATGGATTCTATCAGTTTGACTTTGCTGAATACTGTTCCCGACAGGGGATTACCCGTTCCATTTCTCCAAAAAACATAACCGTACAAAAACCTTCACATACGCTCCGGGGAATCCTGATGAAGCGGATCATGGAAAGCGGTTCGGAACACACAGAACTCCTGCTGGATGTTCTGTTTCAGATCCGTACACAGGAGAACTTTCACGGAATTTTCCGTGACCGCGGCTTTTCGCTTGCCGGAATTCTGCTGTTTTTCAATTGGATGCTGAAATATGTTCTCTCTGACCATCCACGCAGAAGGGTGGTTCTGAGTATTAATATTGCGCTCTGTCTGTTCTTTCATTTCCCGTATCTGCTGACCCAGCGGCTGATCTATGCCGTCCTTCAATTCGCTCATTTAAAGGGAAGAAGGGCGCGGGCTGTCTCGTTTCTGATCGGACTGCGTCTGTTTCCCTGGGTCTGCAGCAGTGCTTCGTTTATCATTCCTGTGGTCTATGCCTTTGTGCCGGATCCGCAGGATCAGAAACGCTGGCACACCTTGTTTTTCGGCATGTCAATGGAATCCATCCTGTTTCATTCTGTAAATCCGGTTGAACTGCTGATCTATCCTTTTTTAATGCCGGTTACCGGTTTTTTCTGGTTCCTGGCATTGCTGGAAGCGATCACCGGTATTCATCTGATAACACTGGTTTCTGCCGCAGATCACATCCTGTCTTTCTTAAACTGGTTTGCGATTCCCGGCTCCATGATCGGCTTTGGTCTTATCTTCTTTCTGTTGTTTCTGAGTCATATTCCCAGCGGGAAACAGCATATGCGCAACGCCTGTATTCTGCTTCTGTCGTTTCAGCTGCTGGGTCTGTTTCATCCGCTGTCAGAGATCACCTTTATTAATGTCGGACAGGGAGATTCCATTCTGATCCGCGGTCCGTTTTCCACTTCAGATATTCTGATCGATACCGGAAAACCAACCCAGTGGAGAGCGGTTGAAACCATCCTGAAGGCAAAAGGCATAAGAAAACTGGATGGAATGATCATCACCCATTCGGATAATGATCACAGCGGAAACCAGCAGAATGTGATCGATACGTTTCATCCTAAAACCGTAATCACGGAACATCATGAACCGTTTTCCTGCGGATTTCTGAAACTGTTTGATTTGAATCCGATCCAATCGGATGATGAAAATGAAAGTTCGATTACGGATTATTTACTGCTGAACGGAATGCGGGTATTACTGATGGCAGATGCAGATAAGAATACGGAAGAGGCAATCGTTCTGAATTATCCGAATCTTTCAGTCGATCTTTTAAAAGCGTCCCATCACGGCAGCGATACCGGCAGCTCAGACCGGCTGCTGAATACCGCAAAACCATTCCTGGTCATTATTTCAAGCGGTGCCTATTCAATCTATCATCATCCAAGTCCAAAGGTTATTACGCGTCTTTCTGCCAGGCGGATCCCATGGCTGGATACGAAGCAGGAAGGGGATATTTCGATATTCTGTTTTCCGTTTTTCAACGTGCTTCTGACTGCCGGGGGAAAGATTGCTATAATACGTTTGTGATTACGATTCTGGAAGGAAAAGAAAGCTATCAGCTGAATGCCAAAAAGAAACAGCTGATTAAGAATTCCAAAGCGGAAGGTGAAAACATTACGGTGATTGACGCAAGCGCCCGCACCGGTTTTTCCATGGAAAGCGTACTGAATCTCTGCTCGACGATTTCGCTGTTTGGAGACCGCCGGGTGGTGATGCTGACAAATCCGTACTTCCTCAAGGCAGGCGGCGGTGCGGCGGTGAAACCCTCCAAGTCAAAGAAAAAAACGGCTGTTTCCATGGTGGATCTTCTGGATCAATACTGTCTTTCACCGAACCCGGATACGGATCTGATCTTTCTGTGTGATGGGTATCTCTGTGACAAGCGGACCAAAGAATACAAGGTTCTTTCGTCACATGCGGGAAAGACCGTAAGTATTATTACTTTCTCCAATCCAAGCCCCTGGGAGCTGGATCAGATGATCCGCAGGGAACTGAGCGCGCACGGATTTAACCTTACAGCGGATGCGATGGCTGAGCTGAAGCTTCGGATTTCTGACAGTGCCACGGAATTTTATCGGACGCTGGAAAAAATGGAGCTCTATGGCGGAAAAGAATTTGATCAGAAGGCAATCGCAGGTCTTGTCAGTTACAACCCGGAAGTCAATGTATGGAAATTGTCTGATGCGTTTGTAAAGGGCAATGCGGCTTCGGTCATGGAAACCTGGTATGAGCTTCGTGAACATGCGGCTATGGATGTATACGGCATCCTGCCGACATTGTCCTATCGGCTGAAGCGGCTGTATTGTGTACGAAAATGTTATGAATCCGGCATGTCCATGGAAGAGATCAAATCCCGTACCGGTCAGGGCTTTCCAGAAAAGGACCTGGAAGGCTGCGGCTCTCATCACAGCGGCTGGTTTCTGCAGCGGCTGAAAGAACTTGCAGAGATCGACCAGGGCATGAAGAGCGGGAAACTGGATGCGACAGAAAGTGTGGAACTGTTTCTTCTGAGGAATCTTCATGAACGATG
>JAEEPV010000050.1 GCA_016284975.1 Solobacterium sp. | reverse complement strand
CCCGAAGGGGAAACATGTCATCAATATCTGCCTTGGAACAGCATGCTATGTCAAAGGCGCTCAGGCCCTGATCGATGAGGCGATGAGCCTTACCGGTGCTGAGATCAACAAGACCAGCGAAGACGGAATCTTCTCGCTGGATGCGACAAGATGTCTCGGCGCATGCGGACTTGCACCTGTATGCATTATTGACGGCAAGGTTTTCGGCAACTGTACCAAAGATACCATTACAGAAGAGATCAGCAAGATCAAAGCTGCTGAGAAGATGGCTTAAGCATCGCACTATTCAGGAGAACACAGTATGAACAGTATTAATGAGTTAAATGAATTGCGGGCTGCCTCGCATGAAAAGGTGGTGCTTCGTGTCGGTGAACAGAAACCGGAAGGCGCAAAGATCCGTCTGGATGTTCTGACCTGCGGCGGTACCGGATGTTCAGCCTCAAGTTCTGAAAAGATCATTGAAAACATTCGCGCTGAGCTTGTGAAACGGGGAATCGAAGGGGAAGTAAATCTTGTTAAGACCGGATGCTTCGGTCTTTGCCAGAAAGGTCCCATCATGGCGATTTTCCCTGACAATATCTACTATTGCCATGTAAAACCGGAAGATGCAGAACGGATCGTGGAAGAACACATCGTAAACGGCAGAGTCATTGAAGATCTGCAGCTGAGCGATGAGGATCCCGAGACGAAGCAGAAGATCACAGACATTGAGAAGATCAAGTTCTATGAGAAGCAGCAGCGTATTGCACTGCGCAACTGCGGTAAGATCGGACCGGAAGACATTACCGAATACATCGCGGTAGACGGCTATCAGGCTCTTGCCAAGGCACTGACCGAGATGACCCCTCAGGAAGTCATCGATGTCGTCAAGGCAAGCGGACTGCGCGGCCGCGGCGGTGCGGGATTCCCGACCGGCGTCAAATGGCAGTTTGAAAAGGATCAGCCGGGAGATGAGAAGTACGTCATCTGTAACGCTGATGAAGGCGACCCGGGCGCATTCATGGATCGTTCCATTCTGGAAGGTGATCCGCATGCAATTCTCGAAGGCATGGCAATCATGGCTTATGCAGTCGGCGCTCATCAGGGTTATGTCTACATTCGTGCGGAATACCCGATCGCCGTACATCGTCTGAAGATTGCAATCCGTCAGGCTCATGAATATGGCCTGCTCGGCAAGAATATCTTCGGTACCGGCTTCGACTTCGACATTGAAATCCGTCTTGGTGCCGGTGCATTCGTATGCGGCGAAGAAACCGCTCTGATCGCATCCATTGAAGGTGAACGCGGTATGCCGCGTCCGAAACCCCCGTTCCCTGCAGTTAAGGGTGTCTGGGGCAAACCGACTTCCATCAATAACGTTGAGACACTGGCAAATGTTGCTCAGATCATCAATAAAGGTGCGGAATGGTATTCCTCCATTGGTACCGAAAAGTCCAAGGGAACCAAGGTATTCGCCCTTGGCGGAAAGATCAAGAATACCGGTCTCGTTGAGATTCCGATGGGTACAACGCTCCGTGAGATTATCTATGAAATCGGCGGCGGCTGCCCGAACGACAAGGCATTCAAAGCGGTTCAGACCGGCGGGCCTTCCGGCGGATGTCTGACGGAAAAGGAACTCGATACTCCGATCGACTATGACAACCTCGTCGCTGCAGGCTCCATGATGGGATCCGGCGGTATGATCGTTCTTGACGAAGACAACTGTATGGTCGACGTTGCCAAGTTCTACATGGAATTCATCGTTGATGAATCCTGCGGAAAGTGCACTCCATGCCGTGTCGGTACAAAGCGGCTGCTCGAGATGCTGACAAAGATCACCAAAGGTGAGGGCACGATGGAGATGCTCGATGAAATGGAACAGCTCTGCCATGACATTAAGGACACCGCACTCTGCGGTCTTGGTCAGACAGCGCCGAACCCGATCCTTTCCACACTTTCTCACTTCCGTGATGAATATGAAGCGCATATCCTTGAAAAGCGCTGTCCTGCAGGTGTATGTAAGGACCTCCTCACATACTCCATCGATCCGGAGAAGTGCCGCAAGTGCTCCCTCTGTTCGAGAGGCTGCCCGGTTGGCGCAATCAGTGGTGTTGCCGGCAAGGAAGCATTCAAGATCGATCCGGACAAGTGCATCAAGTGCGGAAGCTGTATGAATGCATGCCGCTTCGGTGCGGTCGTGCGTAAGTAGAAAGGAAGGTTCACGATGACTGCTGTACATTTGAAAATCAATAATGTTAACGTGACTGCAGAATCGGGAATGACAGTCCTGGAAGCAGCACGTAATGCGGGAATCAATATTCCCACACTCTGTTACCTCAAAGACATCAACCGCTCCGGCAACTGCCGTGTCTGCTTGGTTGAAGTAAAGAATGGCAGAACACTTCTGTCTGCCTGCACGACTCCGGTCAGTGAGGGCATGGAAGTATTCACCAACAGTGAAAGGGCAATCCGAGGCCGTAAGAATACGGTTGAACTGATCATGTCCAATCACAACAAGAACTGCCTCTCCTGCAAACGCAATCAGAACTGCGAACTGCAGAAGCTCTGTGAAGATCTCGGTATCCGTGACAACAAGTTCGAAGGCGATCATACCGAACCGCAGTACGATGACTTCAGTTATGGTATCGTCCGTGATACTTCGAAGTGCGTGCTCTGCGAGCGCTGCGTTGAAACCTGCCGCAAGGTACAGGGCCTTGGTGTTCTCGGCCTTGAGAACCGCGGTTTCAAGACGATTGTTGCGCCGGTATACAACAAGAGCTTCGCAGATGTTAACTGCATGCAGTGCGGTCAGTGCGTAATCAACTGCCCGGTTGGTGCACTTACCGAAAAGGAAAGCATTCAGGATGTCGTAAAGGCACTGAATGATCCGAACAAGACAGTTATTATCCAGACTGCTCCGGCCGTACGTGCTTCTCTTGGTGAAGAATTTGGAAATCCGATCGGAACCAGAATCACCGGCAAGATGGTCGCTGCACTGCACCGGTGCGGTTTCGACCGTGTCTATGACACTAACTTCGGTGCTGACCTGACAATCATGGAAGAGGGCAATGAGCTGCTTGACCGTGTACAGAACGGCGGTGTTCTGCCGATGTTCACCAGCTGCTCGCCGGGATGGATCCGCTATATCGAATACGAATATCCGGAACTGCTCCCGCATCTGTCCACCTCCAAGAGCCCGCACATGATGTTCGGTGCAATCGTTAAGACGTACTGGGCAAAACAGCATGGTGTTGATCCGAAGGATATTTACGTTGTATCCGTAATGCCATGTATCGCCAAGAAATCTGAGATCATGCGTCCGGAAAACAAGACCGGTCAGTATGTCGATGTTGACGCAGTTCTTACGACAAGAGAACTCGGAAGACTGATCAGGCTCTACGGCATTGAATTCAATGAACTGCCGGATGAAGAGTTTGACCCGGATCTGCTCGGTGACTACACTGGTGCAGCGGTTATCTTCGGTGCTACCGGAGGTGTTATGGAAGCTGCGCTTCGTACCGTCAAACAGCAGGTTGAAGGCAAAAAGCTTGAGAAGGTAGACTTCGAGGCATGCCGCGGTATGGCTGGTGTTAAGGAAGCGGAAGTTGATCTTAACGGCAACAAGCTCTGGATTGCGATCGCATCTTCCATGACCTGTGCGAAACCTCTCATCGAAGAAGTGAAAGCCGGTACGTCCAAGTACACGTTCATCGAGATCATGGGCTGCCCGGGCGGATGCATCAACGGCGGCGGTCAGTCGATCGTTCCGTCCCGCATCAAGAATGGCCCGCTCGGCAACGGATATAAGGATCTGCGTATGAAGACACTGTATGATGAAGATGAAGACTGCAAGCTGCGTGTCAGCTGCGATAATCCTCAGATTCAGAAGCTTTACAGTGACTTCCTCGGCAAACCGGGAAGTGAGCTTGCGGAAGAGCTGCTTCATACCAGCTACAGTCCGAAGCAGAAGTTCCATATCTTCGACTGAGTGAAACCGTAAAAGAGATACCTGTCCAGATGGATGGGTATCTTTTCTGATGGAATCGAAACAAAAACAGGAACTGCAGTGCAGTTCCTGAATCCATACGTTACTTTACAAGTTTCTCAATGGTTGAGCAGATTTCGCTGAGAGGCACTTCCTGAACCTCACCGGTCGAACGGATCTTGAGTTCGACTTTGCCATCCTTGATGCCTCTTCCGACGGTAATGCGGTAGGGGATGCCGATCAGATCCATATCCTTGAACTTGACGCCCGGACGCTCATCACGGTCATCCAGAAGAACTTCGATATCGGCTTCTCGGAGTGCATCATAGAGTTCATCCGCAGCCTTTACCTGCTGTTCATCCTTGAGGGAAATCAGCACGATTGCGGCTTTATACGGGGCGATATTGACCGGCCAGCAGAGTCCGTCTTCATCGCTTTTCTGTTCGGCGAGAGCTGCCATACAGCGTCCAGGACCGATGCCGTAGCTGCCCATCCAGACATACTGCAGCTGATTGTTTGCGTCGAGGTACTGCAGATCCAGCGCCTTGGAATACTTGGTTCCAAGTTTGAAGGTATTGCCGACTTCAATGCCATGCGCGAAATGGACATGTCCATTGCAGTTGGGGCAGAGATCGCCTTCAACGATATTTCTTACATCTGCGGTATGATCTGCCTTGAAATCCGTCTGATTGACACCGGTATAGTGATAACCGGTCTTGTTGGCACCGACGATAAAGTCCGTCATATAGGATACTTCGTTGTCCATCACAAGCGGGCACTTGATGCCGATCGGACCGGCAAAGCCGATTTCCGCACCGGTAGCGCTTATG
>JAEEPV010000049.1 GCA_016284975.1 Solobacterium sp. | reverse complement strand
TGTCTTCGGTGATAATACGGTAATCGCAGTGCTCAAACATCGGGCTCAGCTGCATCAGTTCACTCAGATGCCCGCCTGTACTTGATATAAATAATATCCGTGTATTTTTATCCATAAAAAAACCTGAGGTGTATTGCTACACCTCAGATTATAGCGCATTGCTAAACGCTGACGGTAGATTTTACCACTTCCTCAACTTCTTCGCTGGTATCACAGCAGACTGCCTTCTCTGCCATTGTCTTCATCTCCTCATAGCTGAGTGAGTTGATGATCTGACGGGCACGCAGGATTGAGGTTGCGCTCATCGAGAACTCATCAAGTCCAAGTCCGAGCAGGATCGGAGCAGCAAGTTCATCACCTGCCATCTCACCGCACATGCCGCACCACTTGCCGTTCTTGTGTGCGCCGTCGATCGTCATCTTGATAAGACGCAGCACAGACGGGTTGAGCGGCTGGTACAGATAGGATACCGGCTCACTCATACGGTCTGCAGCCATCGAGTACTGAACCAGGTCATTGGTTCCGATGGAGAAGAAGTCCGCATACTTGGAGAGCTGATCTGCCAGTACTGCAGCTGCAGGAATCTCGATCATGCAGCCGACTTCGACATCGTCTGCGACCTTGACGCCTTCGCTCAGCAGTTCTGCTTTCGCTTCATCATAGCAGGCCTTGGCATCCTTGAATTCATTGACCGTAGCGATCATCGGGAACATGATGCAGAGCTGGCCATAGACAGAAGCACGCAGCAGTGCTCTCAGCTGAGTACGGAATACATCCTTGCGGATCAGACAGAAGCGGACTGCACGAACGCCAAGGAACGGGTTCATCTCTTCTGCGAACTGATAGTACTTCAGCTTCTTGTCACCGCCGATATCCAGTGTACGGATGACGACCGGCTTGCCATTCATGCCTTCCAGCACCTGTTTGTATGCAGCAAACTGTGTTTCTTCATCCGGGAAGTCGTCTTCACTCTTCATATAGAGGAATTCGGTACGGAAGAGACCTACGCCCTCGCCGCCGTGTTCAAGAACACCTTCAACATCCTTTGGACCGCCAATGTTTCCAACAATCAGTACTTTGTGTCCGTCGGTGGAAACGGACGGTTCATTCTTGAGTGCCTTGAGCGCCTCCTTCTGCTTGCGGTATTCTTCACCCTTTGCGGCATACTCTGCCTTCTGTGCTTCCGTCGGGTTAAGAATAACTTCACCGCTCAGCGCATCGAGAATCACTTCGTCTCCGGACTTGGCCGCATCCAGAATGCCTTTGACGCCGACAACTGCCGGAATCTCAAGCGAACGGGCCATAATAGCACTGTGGCTGGTACGTCCGCCGATCTCGGTTGCGAAACCCTTTGCAAATTCCTTGTTCAAAGACCCGGTATCACTCGGGGTAAGCTCCGTTGCGATGACAACGACCGGACTGTCCAGTGTTGCAAGATTCGGAATAATCTTTCCGCAGAGATTGCACTTCAGACGGAACGTAACATCCTTGATATCCGCGGCACGTTCTCTCATGTAATCATCTTCCATGGATTCAAAGATGGATACCATCATGTTGGCAACCTGTTCGGTTGCGTATTCCGCATTGACCTTATCGTTTTTGATCATTTCTTCGATCTGACCGCGCAGTTCAGGATCCCCTGCCATCATCAGATGCGCATCAAATACAGCCAGCTCTTCCGGTGCGAGGCTCTTTGACGCAACTTCCTTGATCTTTTCAATGTCTTCCACCGTCTTGGCGAAAGCACCGTCAAGTTTTGCGAGTTCCTGATCCGGATCGGACTCGACCATCTTGATGTCGAGTACCGGCTGCTCAAGCTTGTAAACCTTTGCGATTGCAATTCCCTGTGAAGCGGCAATACCTTTAAGCATGATTGCTTCGTCCTCCTTCATGCATTGTGTTATCAGTTCCTCTACATCACGAATGCAGTTCACAGAAAGAATTTCATCATCACCTGCGGTAATACCGAACATTTCTTCCACATTCAGCATGAAATCCACGACGTCATAAGAATCCATTCCGACGGAAGAAAACAAGGTATCTTCCATTATCTCCGCCGGAAACCGCGCGTATTTCATTGCCAATTGTTTTAAGAACGCAAAACGTTCCATAAAGGATACTCCTTATAGTTCAGATATTAACACAATTTAGGAAACAGGACTACATTGCCGGCGGCAGTTTCTCGTTCCTGCAGCGGCGGATAAACTCGCACATTGCCGTTATCAGATGTCTCCGAAACGATTCTTTTGAATAAAAATCCTCGTACCAGTCTTCATCTGAATCATCAAAGAACTGTTTGCGAATGATCCGCTGGTTTTCACTGCCACAGGAAAGAATGAGATTGTCCACGGTGGAAACAAACTGACAGTCCTGCATGAACGCTTCCGTTCCCATTCCATACGCATTCCCGAAGAGAACCAGTTTAATCCGCATGTTCGCCTTTTGATAGAGATAGCCCAGATGCGACATGATCGTTTCCATATTCTTCATGTTGCTGTCGGAATGATCTCCGCCGCCTGAAGCAGCCGTGACTGGCTGCATCTCGGAAGCTTTTCTCTTCCTTTTTTCCGATACCGTGGTTTTTTCTGTTGCTTGATTCATAATACTTGTCCTCCTTTGCAAAATAAGTTTTTAATAAATACAAACAACTGAAGGGAACCGGCAGTGGTTTTACCTTGCCATTATTTCCGCCTTCACTTAACATATAGGAGTGATTTCAGAAATCACCTGAAATTAAAAAAACTTTTTATGAAATTCGTTAAAACGACAACAATGTCGGCAAAACGCATTGTGATCTCTTTGGCTATATATTTACTGGTACCAGTGCTGCGTCTTGTTCTTACCCCTATTACACACAGTGAGACGCTTTCATTGATGCTGGCACTGAATCTCAGCGCATGGATTCTTCTGATCTATGACTGGGAGCTTTTTGGTCTGCACTGGAACCGGGCAAAGAGTGCTCTTGCGGATTCCATTCTGTATGCCGTAATCGGATTCATATTCTTCTTCTTTTGGACACTGTTCAACGCTGCCTATCTGAATGGAAAGATGCTGCTGCCGGATGCGACAATCCTGCACAATTTCCCGTTTGCAATACCGCCGGTGCTGTTTGCCTACAGTATTTCGCTGTCGGTCATCATTAACATTTCCTTCAAATGCATCACGGACCGGTTTAAAGTCCATGCACGTGAAGCCGCAATGATTCTGATGTCAGGATTTGTATTCGGTCTGATCTATACCATAACAATGACCCCGGTCCGTCTGCCGTTCCTTCTGCAGACTTACCTGTATAACATGATCACCATTACGGCGCTGTCATACCTGTATAACCAGACGCATTCCTTTGTGCCTGGAATGGCTGCACTGGCAGCGGTGCTTCTGATCTGGCAGATGGTCTTTGTCCTGTGATGACAGGTCAGGTATCTTCGTCCCAGATCTTAACCAGAAATATGATCAATCTGTTCTTTGGCTCCACGACTTTTCCCTTTCGTTGTACTCTTTCAAGGATAGTCATTTTTTTGTGATAAACCATTCTAAAGATTCAAAAAATTATGTGCCCATAATGAAAGGTTGGGCCTTTTTTATACTTGCATGGAAACTCAAAAAAGCGCATAAATAAGCGGAATATCAAAAAAAGAGCGCTTTCGCTCCTGCATGCATATGCACGGGAACCGCTAAGCGCTCCTTTGTACTTCCTGTGAAACTGCTATTCCGTCTCGATTAATCCGTACCCACCATTATTGCGGCGGTATACGACCGAGATCCGATCACTTTCATCATCCGTATAGATGTAGAAATCGTGATTGGAAAGCTCCATCTGCATGATCGCTTCTTCCAGATCCATCCGTTCCGCAACGATCGATTTGGTCTTGACCGGAATATCGACATCCTCTGCTTCTTCTTCAAGGATGAAGGACTCCGCCAGGGAATCACGGTGTCTGCGATTCAGACGGGTCTTCTGCCGGCGAAGCTGATCCTCCAGCTTGTCCAGAGCGATATCCACTGCTGAGTAGATATCCTGCTGTTCGACTTCGGTTCTGAGAATACCGACTTTGGAAGGAATGGTTACCTCGATCTTCTGGGTATTCGGATATACCCGTGCCACCACCCGTGCGGTGGTGTCTCCGTCGATCAGGAGATACTTCTGAAGCCCGGAGAGCTTCTTTTCGATCTTCTCTCTCATCGAATCTGTAATGGTAATATTCTTCCCTACAATCTCAAAACGCATATTATATCCTCACTTTCTGTTTTGAAAATGTTCCAGAATGTTTGAATTATATTCGCTTCTCTTTCTTGTATTCATTATACCGTATTCCCATCCCCTTCAACGTCAAAACCTTGAAATTCAGAAATCAAAAACGCCTCTGTAAGAGACGTTCGCTGATCATCTATCCTCCTGAGACTGGGCAAGCTGCTTCAGCCACTGAAATACCGCCGCAGTCGCATAGCTGTCCATGGAACAGTAAGCCTTGAGATCCTCAATGATCCGCTGGCGGTCAATTCCTGCTTCTTCCCGGTCGAGATGCCGCCATTCAAATACCGCTTCCATACCATGTCGGATATCAAGTTCCTGATAACTGTTTTCTTCCAGCATATTCATGATAGTCTTGAGAGACCAGCTTCCCCGCATCCGTACATCATATACAATGCCGTTGGCAAATGGCAGCTGCAGATCCTTCATCCGGCTGTTGAGGCCAAGCAGACGTTCCGAATACTCCGGCAGTAATTCTGCGAGTTCACGAATCCGGATCATCTCCGCGCCATCTGCGTTATATGCAAGGATCGTTCCGGATTCAGGAATATCCTTCAGCAGGGATTCCGCAAGTTCTCTGCGGTCATCATGTGTGGAAAGGAATACCTTATGGTCCATCGTTCCATCCTGCCTGAGGATATGAATGCTGTATTCAAACAGCAGCACATCATAGGGACGCATACCTTTGTATGGCGGGATCGCAAAACATTCCCACTCAAAGTCAAGGAACGTCAATGGATAAACAATACTGCCAAGCCAGGCGTTCAATGCCATGCGGTCCGCAAACAGACCGCCGTTTTGATCTGCCCGGATTTGCGCATACTGAATCGAATTGCCTTCAATTCGTTTCGCATCCGCATCCTTCAGTTCTGTCTTTCCCTCGCTGTTCATGGCATAGCGATGCTGTGATCCGCTCAGGGTCAGGATCGAATTGTCCGGTATTCTGGATTCATTCGGGAAACAGGTTTCATAGTAGCGGCATTTCTGCCGGCCGGCGCATTTCGGCGTACGCACTGCTTCCTTCATCGGCTGCTTCAGGGCTTCATCCATGGCACGTATTTCGTTACTGACATCGGTCATCGAAGCCCTTATTGCCTCTTTCAGCAGTTTTCCATGATGGCGGCGGTTATTGTAGAAATACTCGGTCACTACAAACAGCTGCTTGGGATCCAGCGTATCGCCCCGAACATAATCCGCGTTGAGATGAATCATATAGTAATCGTTCAGCGGAATACCAAGCGAATTAAGTACCCATACGGTATCCCGGTAGAACTGCATGTCATCACTGCGCGGGAAAAGACCGACAAACAGGAAATACAGATCAAATCCATTGTCTTTTCGATGCAGGAACGGAACCTTGATCCGCAGACCGCCATACTCAAAACGCGCTTTCATCAGCCATTCATAGTTCAGCAGCGCCTTCATGGCCCGTTCGGGATCATCGCCCCGTTCGCCGACGAAGTAGTTTTCAGCACCGATCTTTTTTGCGGCCAGTGCCGTTACCTCATCATCGAGACGGATGAAATTCTGAAACGGAAGTTTCTCAGATATCTGATCCAGCAGAAAAATCCGGGGACAGCGATTGAATTTTTTCAGGTCGGAAATATGATACATATTACCCTCAGATCACAAAGTTTCCCCTGCGGAATACCGGTATGCGTTTGTTGTCCGCAGTGATGCCGTCACACAGCTGATCTTCTGTTCCGAACATGAAATCTACATGAATCGAGCTGGTATTCATACCGCATGCCCGCAGTTCTTTTTCGGCCAT
>JAEEPV010000048.1 GCA_016284975.1 Solobacterium sp. | reverse complement strand
TATTCAAGATTGCTGAAGCTCAGCGTGACCTCAGGATCATTGATGTTTCTCTGATTCAAATGAATCTTATGATGAACAATGTATCCGGGATTCTCTCCACACTCTTCACACATCCCACCGTCAACAGATCTGCGGTGCCGGATGTATCCGAGTCTGGTCCTGTGCCATGCTTCAGACTGATAGAAACCTTTTGCAAATTCACGCGCCATAATCCACCAATGTATGTGAGAGCACCGGAAAGGGACAGTGCTCTCCGCCCTAAAACAATCAGGGGAAAGATAAAGGAACTGCTGGGTTATGAGATCCTTCCGGTATCTCAGCAGTTCCTTCACGATAGTTATAGCAGACTTAAAGGTGGACAAAGTGGACAATTACATTTTCTTTCCGAAATACCTTGCCACCTTCTTTCTTGCAGTGTGCTTACTCTTATATCCATATGCTCTTATGTTTGTCTCCTTCCAGGTCAGCCCGTCCACATAATGCATCCGGATCAGCGCCACCACTTCAGGGTTTTCTCTTTCAGCCTCGATCATCCAGTCAACTATTTCTTCCAGCAGAGTCACCTGTTCGTTCAGAGCTTCTGACAGTTTCTCTTTCAGTTTCAGTATCCGGAAGACAGCCTGCTCTGTAGGATTGCCAGGAGTTCCTCTGGATCCAGATCCTCCGCTCTTCCCGTTTGGGGATACGATCGGAGCATACAGCGCATTGATCTCGTTCTGAATTATTGCAGCATTCAAAGAAATGCCCCTGTACTTTTCAAGAGTCTCAATCGTCATCCATTCCCCTTTCTTGGTATGCATCGCACCATTCCTTCGCCGAGCAATCCCCGCAGTCTTCCCATCCAGCGGCATCTTCGGAACACACGAATCCGCATTCCTTTACCAGAGCAATGCGATCTTCAGAATGATCCCAGTCCATTTCCGAAACGCCTCTGTAATACTTGTCGAGTTCCGGTTTCCTACGGGTTGTCAGTTCGGTGTAAGCGAAGTCCTGAAAACAGTCTGTATGAAGTGCGAGCGCCCTTGCTTTATTTGACGATTCCGCAAACACAACCACGCTATACGGTGAATAGCATTCTCTGTCATGTACTATGTAAGCTTTCGGTTTCATACTTACGATCAACATTCCTTTCTGATTTCCATGTTCATCTTTCTTCTGAACAGTCTCCTATTTGCCCGCTTCTCTGCATGCCAGCGCCTTCTGTGGTTTCGAACCCAACAGCAATAGCGCCTTGCGAATTTATCTTCCCACGTCAGTTTCTTATGGGCGTTACCCTTTCTCATACTTCTTCCTTTCAGCCTTATAGCAATATCCTTCCGGTCTTGCGAATGCTGACCACTTCAGACACCGCCAGTTCTCAAGGAAGTTCCTGCAGTCGCTGCATCTCACAACAGGTAAAGCATCTATAACCGGGGCTTCCATAACCTTTCGGATTGCAGACTTTGCGCTCAATTTTCCCATATCATTAGATTTTTTCAGCTCTCGAAACAGTGATTTCTTATCAATAAACGTTGCCGTTTCCTTTGTGCTCTCTGCAGTCTTCCCGATCGATCTTGCCGGTTTGCTGATTGTGTCGTATGTCATAAATCACCCATGCTTCCAAAATCTTTATACTCTGGACAGTTATTCATCCAAAATATTTTTACCGAGCATTGGCCTGTGAGACGATTTTCAAAAGGACATTCTTTGCATCTGAATTTCAGATCGTTCTTTTCGGTTTTGTCTCTGCAGTATATCTTCGAAAATACATCTAATGCTTTTACAGCCATCTTTTTTACATCTTCGTCCTCAAACAAATCTGTAAAGTCATTCACTGGCTCTTCCTGGATTATGTAGCGCGTCACATCACAATATGAGTAGTCGTGATCATATCCGAGGGCATCCAACTCCCTCTCATATTCGCGGCATGTAGTATCTAAATCCGTAAGCAGCTTGGCAACCTGTTCCGCCTTTTCTTTCGATTTATATACAGCAACAATATTTTCGGCAGAACTGTATCCGCTGTCAGATTCGCGGCGAATTACTATATAAACGCTATCCACAATTTCAATCATTTTTCTTTCCTTTCCGTATTCCTAACTTGCAGAAGAAACTTTCGTCTGTCTCTATTCCAAGAAGCGGACAGTTGTGCCATTGCATGCCATCTACGTCTTTGAATGTTCCGTCGTTCGCATCCCAACACACGCAATCGGCGCACGTTATAAGTTCTTTCGTTTCAAGATCGACTTCGATTGTCGCTCCTTTTTGCGTTTTGAATTTAGGAATAATGACCCAGCCTTTAGGAAAACTCGCCATTTTAATCAACTCTCCTGTTCCATGCTTCTATTGCCTTTTCGTCACTTGAATACTCAGCGGCGACAATGAACCATTTCCCTCTGCATCCACAGTGATCGTTCTTGCATCTAACAACGCTCCCTGTCAGTGCCCGTCCTTTTCTGTGTTCACGGATTAATTCCGCTTCCCCGCCACAGAACGGGCACGGTTTCAATTCATTCAAATCTTCCATACTTCTCCATGCATTCATAGTTTTCAGAACATGCAACCGAATATAGCTTAAGTTGCATGTTTTATACTGCCCAAAAATCAGCAGACCGCTTTATTTCATGCGAGTTTTTTCGTTTTCTGCTGTCTACGCATGCAACATAACGTGTTATGTTGCACCTACAGCCATTTTGAGGTGTTATCAATCTGGTTTCTGGCCTCTTGGACATCGCCTTTTTCGAGGCAGATATAGGTCATTGTTGTCAGTGGATCCTCATGGCCAAGCAGACTCGAAGCCCGCAGCAGGTCCCTGTTTTCATCCCAGTCCCACCGGGCATAGGATTTCCGCAGGGAATGACAGCCGACCGGGTATTGTATCTTTGCCTTCTTGGCATAGATCTTGATCCGTCTCCATGCCGTTGCTCGGTTAATCGGAAAGTCTGTGCGCCGGTCCGGTGTGAAGAGATATTGATTTTCCAGTATCCCGAATTCTTTTACGTACCGCTGGATCGGATCGAATACTTTGTCATTCAGTTGCCATTGCGTCCGCTTTCCGGTTTTGTGCTCTGTGATCGTGAGCATTCCGCCCATGATATCCCGCCAGGTAAGCTCTATGAGCGTCGTGATCCTTGCGCCGCAGTTCACACCGAGATGCATCAGGATCGAGTCTCTGGCGTGCCTGTAGTAAGCGTCCGTACCGCTGGCGCAGGATTCCTGCATGCTCTTGCAGATGC
This sequence comes from Solobacterium sp., assembly GCA_016284975.1. Taxonomy (GTDB): domain Bacteria; phylum Bacillota_I; class Bacilli_A; order Erysipelotrichales; family Erysipelotrichaceae; genus Bulleidia. The sequence continues at coordinate 28,629 of JAEEPV010000048.1, read as the reverse complement.
GCTGCATTTCGTCGTAGTCGCTCTTGAGGAACGGCTTCACGATCTCCTGCCCGTGTTTGTCGGCAGTCTTGCGCTTGTATTTTGAGCCTTTCGGCTGAAACCGTTTCAGCTGTCGAGACATGGCCACACCTCCTTCCCGTTCACAGAGTTCCGGATCCGGATCACCTTTGCGGTGCTGTTCTTCGAAAACTCGTCTATTTCATGGCGGTACAGAAATACCGCGAACTCTTTTTTGCTGTCCGGATACTGTACGATCACCGCAAGCAGCTCCTTTTCCGGAAGCAGATTGATATCGATCATGATCTGCCTCCCTTCTCAACCAGATCTGACAGCTTACAATCCGGGCGCTTCAGATCTTCCGCGGAAACATGGTTCTTTTTCAGATGGGTGAACCATTTAACGGTGCTGGTCGATTTTTTCAGATTATCGACATGATCATGACTGTATTCCGTGTCGATGATCCGATCCACGGCTTCGAGTACATTCCCTCCAATAATCGTCCGGTCAGCTGTACCGATGCACATTCTTTCGGAACTCGTCATGTTCGGCATCGGCATCTGGTACAGGACAGTGTTCAGCCCCTGCCATTTCAGATAGGTCCAGCAGCGCAGACCTTTGATCCTTTCGCCGTGGTAGGATACTTCGTTGATTGCAGCGGGGAAGTTGATTTCGAATGATCTGCCGCCGTAGAAGACCAGCCTGCGGCGTTCCGGCTCCCGGTACAGGATCTTTTCTGTACCGATCGCCAGGATTCTCTTATCGAGGAGCTCCGGCTTTTCGCCTCTTCCTCCATCGTCCGGTTCAAAACTCCGGATCTTTTTGCTCAGATCCTTGATGCTGATGTTTTTCCAGATCTCTTTTCCGTTCTGTTTCACCAGTATTTCCGCATCCTTCTTTGAGGACGTGATCCTGATTACTGCCTGTCTCATAAGATAATCAACTCCTCTGAATGTCTTAGACTCATCAGCGCTGCTATGATTGCTGTAGAGTTCGGGCTTTCCTGTTCCAGCGCTTCACCCATGCGCTCCGCTGTTCTGATACCGCGGCCCGTCAGTGTTTTGCTGTTGATGCCGTGCTTTTCGATGAATTCTGCAAGCTCTGCGGCATTTTCAAGAATTCCGTACATCGGAATTCCACAAGAATATGACCCGTCGTTTTCTACGAGGTCCGAGAAATACGTATCGTCTGCCTCTCCAAAATCGAAGAAGCTCATCAGCCTTTCCACAAGATCGATGTCGCATTCTTCTTTGAAGTGGATCATGATCAGCGATCCGCCAAGGTCTTCACTGAATCCGTCACATGCAGCCTTTTCGTTTCCGCCTAGCACATGCAAGTAATAATCCTTTAGTTTTTCATACACTGGCATCTGCCAGTCTGTACCGTGCGGATCTTCCTGATAATTCAGGACCATTTCAACCATGGCCAGCGAGCTGTCCTGATATCCAAAGGTTTCAAATGCAGATTCCGGAAACACAGAGGCGATCAGAGCATACAGCAGCGGATTCATCAGCCCAAATTCAACTCCTGCGGTATTGCTGTACTGATCTCCCCAAGTGGAATAGTCATCAAGCTCCCATCCGAAGAAGATCTCTCCAACAAGCTCGCTTCCGACTGAATACAGCACCTCTTCGTTGTAAGCACCTAACGCTTCAAAATGATCCAGAGTGTTTGCGGTGGTATGCTTCAGAACAGCCTTGATCAGCTTCGAGATGGCCGGTTCATCGCCCTCAGTAATGTATTTCCTCAAATCGATCAACTTTGGTCACCCCCGTCATTACCGGATCGCCTGCCTGGATCAGACTGAAACAGTGTTCAAGTACACAAACCGCCATCTTTGCGTTTGTAACGAAATACTGCAGCTCGCCGGATCCGGTACGGTCTTCGCAAGACATTTCGGCCGGGTTCCTGTCTTTGTGGCCAAGCTGCCGGACCTGCCCGCGGGTTTTCCCGTAGCAAGTGCCGTTATGCTTCGCACAGGCAAACACATTGCCGGAATACGCACTGTTTGCGCTGTCGATATAGACAGCCGTTTCCAGCTTCTGAAATGTCTTCTCAAGAAGCCGTCTGGTCGCATCGTTGTCCACGCAGCCGATGATCACAGGTATCTTTTCACTCTTTCGGATCTTTGCGAGCAGTTCACGGTCTGAGATGTACTGATCCATCGCGTCGCACACGATCGGATAGAAGGAATTTATCTTTTTGGCCATTGCCACAGCTTTATTGCAGCCCACATCATCAGGTTGGAATCTCTGCCGTGTGAGATTCTTCTTTTCGACAGTATCACCGTCTATGAGGCACATTTCATGCTGGCGGTACGAGATCAGCAGCTGCGGAAGATCTCTCGCGAGAAGAGACCCTGTCCCGCCGACACCTACGATATAAAAGCAGTACTCACTCATCGCTTTTCACCTCTGAGATGCTTGATCAGGTGTGTAATGTACCAGATTGCTTTCTTCAGATCTTCCTCTCCGTTTTTATGCTTCCAGCGCCACAGGTATTTAATTGCATTCGCGGTATCAATGGCCTCGATGCCTGTCAGTCCCTGCGTTGCCGCTTCAAGCGCATCGATGCACTCAATGCCGCCTGCTGTATAATGCGGCGGATGTGATACCATGTCAGTCTTTTTCTGTGCTGTTTTCATCGCTATCCTTTCTTGTGCTGGATCGACATTGCAACAACAGTGTTTGTATCGGCAATGTAGTCGTATTCGATTTTTCCAGAAAAGAAGTACTCATCGTTTGCCAGCATGATCTTTGTGATCTCATCATCGGAATACTCTTTCCCGTCTTCGAACAGACCCGTAACATCTCTCAGTCGGGATCCCATGTACAGCTGGAACGGATATTTGAATTTCTTCGGTTTTCCGTCCTTTTTTGCCGTTTCTTTCTTCTTTTCGGCCGGTTTTTCTGCTTTTTCGGTTTTCTTCGGTTTTTCTGGTTTATCGGAAGGCATGTCAGCTTTTTCTGCCGTCAGCATGCCAAAGACGTCATCCATTTCCATTTGCTTCTCCCTTCAGCTTCAGCTGTACATTCTGAGCATTCAATGTCGCGGCCATGACCATGAAGTCATTACTGCTGTCTACTCTGACCATCTTGTCATCCACAAGCAGCGTAAGATCTTCCCCGTTGATCACATCAAGCGCCGCCAGCAGTTTTAGCATTCCTCTCGCATTGAACAGCATCGAATAGCCTTCGATGTTCGAGGCCGCCGGAACAGCCGCCTCGTATACCCGCGGGTTTTCAAGATCGAGATAGTTCTCAATGCGCAGGCTGTCTCCGTCTATCGTGATCCGGACATTTTGATTGAAGACGGAGCACATCTTGATGTGATTCACGAAATCCTTTACGTGATCCTTCCCGATCAGAATGTTTCCGGCCGGCTTCGGATCGTAATCAAGAAAGCTCGGCGTATATCCTAGATAAACACTGGAATAGATGATCTCAGAGTCTGCCATGAGTGCGACTGTTTTATCACTCAGGCGCAAATTGTATGTTCTCCCGGAATCCGCCAGTTTGATTGCGGTTGCCGGTATACGCACCGGTTCTTTCGATCCAGATTCTTCTCCGCCGTTATGCCGGTAATACAGAGAAAGCTGCTTGTCATAGGTGATCAGACTGTCGGTGCCTACAAGAATGCCTGCGCCTTTGTTATCCGGGTGTTTCTCATCAAGATCCGCAACGGCAGCAGCCTCTTTCAGCTCAGCCAGAGTGAAAGATACTTCCTTTGCATCCTTGATCGGCGGCTCAGGTTCTTTGATGCTCTGAACGTTCTGGAATCTGCACTTTGTTCCGGCAGATTCAAACGTGATGGTGTTTGTTTTCTCGTTGAAAGACACGTCAAGATCTTTGAACGATGAGACAACATCGGCATCTGACTTCGTGAGAAAGAACGTCATTTCCTCGGTCTTGTCCGTATCTGCCTCATTGACAAGCTTCCGGATGATTCCGGATCCATCTTTCGCATAACTGTGAATACTCAGCACACCTTCGGATGCACGAAAGATGTTCGCCTCCATGCAGCGCTTAAAGTATTCGCCTTTGATCTTCATGTTATTTCCTCCTTGTTTGCTGCAGTAAATTCTTCATTTTTGCCAGTTCTTCTGCAGACACCTTCTCTCCGGAAGATGCCCGATTCGGATTCGGATCATAGTATTCAGGCAGTACATCCTTGCGCTTCGTGTTCTTTTTCGGCACATACGGTTTGACATCGTCTTGCCAGCTCAGCCCCTTCAGCCACTTTTCCGCCTTTGGAATAAAGTCCTGTTCTTCCGGCGGATACTTCGACCATCTCAGATCAATCACCTTCCGCAGCCCAGCAATGATGGCCTCCGGTGTATCTCTGATCATGGCAGTCGTAAAAGCGGAACATGCGTATCTCTTCCCTTCCTTCCGTGGGTAAAGGTTCCAGAATGTCTCGAACGGAGTATCTGAAATCACAGTTTCATCTGGAAGTGCGTCAGCAACTCGTTTAGTCTCAGCGGGGGAAGAAATATCAGCGGGAGCGGGAGATGGTAATGCATTATCATTCACATTCTCATCGACATCAGCATTATCATCATCATTAACATCATCATTCTCATTATCATTATCACCAGCGTGTGCTTTTCGGGTGCTTTTCGCCTGCTTTTCGGGTGCTTTTGTCGTTTCTTTCGGTCTTCCACCTTTCCGCCCCGCAGCAGATTTCGCTTCATATTTTTCAGTATCACGAATTATCTGATCCGAAATCAGCGCCCAGACAAGGCCGAGGCCGGGATCATCGGAGAGGTTTTTCGCCTCTCCGGTTTTGTTAAGATCCACCATGGCCAGAATCAGACGTTTCGCCTGATCTCCTGACAGTTCCCGAAACACATCACCGTATGAGTTATAAAAAACGAAGCTCTTTTTGTTGCTCATGATTCCTCCTACTATTGGTTGATGGGTTCCGAATTGTATTCCGGATCTTCGATTCTGAGACCTTCCCGCATCACCTCCTGACTTTTCAGTATCGACTTGGATGTATTCAGAAGCCTTCTTGCCTCCTGAATCACCTTCAGGGAGAATTCTTGATTTTGTTTTACTGCCTCAGAGAGTTCTTTCTGCAGCTCATAACAATCGAGCGCCTGTTCTTCTATTCCCTTGAACAGTTCCAGAAAACTCTCAAGACCGCGGTTGATCTCATTGATTGTCTTGTTCTGATCGCCGACAACATTAACAACAAGATCCTTCAGCGCTTCAAAGCTCTTGCATACGCTGTGATACAAGACTGTCATTGCGATCATCCAGACAACAACTACAGTCAACAGCAACACAATAAGAACCAGCAATGTATTATTCATTTGAGATTCCTCCAGAGTCCGGCCACGAGCGCCGACACTTCATCAAATCCGTCACGGCAGTAAACCCTGTGCCCGCTGGTCAGCACGATGAACGTGGTTTCGTCAGCATCGTCAGACATTACAGCCGCAATTTCTTCCACATTGATCAGAGCCTTCCGGTCCTGATCCGTCTGTATTTGAACAAACATCATATTTTCCTCCTATATCTTTGAGTTCTGGGCAACCTTCCGATTTACCCGGTATGTAACTGATCTGACATCTTCAACGGTCAGATCTTTTTTCTTCAGGCTGTTGTAAATTTGAGTAGCAATCTTATCCAAGTCGACACTCGGAGTCGTCTGGGAATTCTCAGCCTTCCGCTTTTCCATTGAATTTCTCTCTTTCTTCCGCGAGCCTGTCGCGCATAGAATCGTTTTTTTTTACATGTCTTCCTTAATTCGTTTTCTGAGTAATGGCACCATTCACATACGGCATAGCCAAGGCCGGCGCTATTGTGAATTTCGAACGACGTATAACTGAGGTGAAACGGAATCTCCCTTCCGCAGCACGCGCAGTTGACCATTTCTTTCGCATCGGCTGAGATCACTGCTTTCCGATCGTCTGGAACCTCAAACGGCTCATAAGACTTTGTCACGTAGTTCCATCTCTGCAGCATCATATGTAATAGACCCCCAAATAAATCACGACGCTCAGAAACATGCCTGCCAGCCCAGCGAAGAGTGCTTGCGTTCCGAGTTCCTGCCAAGAAGAAACGTTGTAATCGATTTGAATTAGCGGCTCTTTGGTGCTACTATAAGAGTCGTAAAAGGTGCTTGATAAAGCCCTGTGCGCGCATCCTGTTTGGTCGACGGTGGCGCGTTTTCTTTTTGCCATTCTCATATTCCTCCATTCTTTTCAGTAGCCGAGCTTTGCGTATTTGAGAATGCGCTGCTCGTTGATCCCGGCAAACTTGATGTATTCCTCTGTAGGGATTTGCCGTTCGAAAGTCTGATATCCATACTTTTCTTCAAACCAATCGAGAAAGTTCTCTGCTCTCACACGAGCTTTCTGGTGCCCGCAGTCTTCTAGGATTCGAATATCCTTCATTGACAAGCATGACTTTGATAGGACAGCCGCTTTTTCTTGGTTTGAATGCATTCCGCGTTTAGACATCTGTTGACGTGCCTGCATCGGCTGGAAACAGATGAGAAACTGGTACATCCAGCGCTTTCGCTATAGCCTGGATCTCTGCCGGATGAATAAGACCGCGCCTATTCAACAGATTTGACAGCCTCTGAGGCGTCATTCCGGCTCGTATAGCGGTCTGATTCCGACTAGTGCCGGATTTATCAATCAGATTCTTAATGTTTGAGATAATTGCTTCATTTACCGACTCAGCCATCTTTCCTCCTTTCCGGTTGATTAGTTTTCTTCTGATGTATGCTTGTCAATACATAAGAAGATGTATCATTCCTGTACAGGAATGATAGTGCTACTCTGAGTAGCATTTTTCATCAAAAAAATTAGACGGCTATTCTTGTGATCGGAATACCAGAGTATTCAGAAATCTTTGCAACTTCTTCCAGTAGCCATTTTTGCTTTCCGGTTTCCCTTGCCCAGATCTGATACTGAGATAGCCCAAGCAGCTCGCCTAATTCCTGTTGCGACATCTGATTCTCAAGGAACCTGATTTCAGGGATAGTAAATTTTCTATTCTGCAGATCGATCATAGCGCCCTTTCTAGCTACTATCAGTAGCAAACCCATAATACAATCGGCGATATGCTACTGTCAATAGCAAACTGCATATTTTACAGTTGCTATTGTCAATAGCAATATTATTCATTATGATTTTTTCGAAAAGGATGATTGAATATGACTACATTTAATGAATATGTTGGTGCCGCAATACGGCAGGCGAGAATTGATAAGGGTTATTCTCAGCAAAAAGTTGCCGACAAGATTGGTGTTACCAGAGGAGCTTATTCTCAGTATGAAACGGGAAAGAATTCAATTTCTATGGAAACATGGTTCAAACTAGCAAATACACTTGAACTTGATCCTGACACTATCCCTCTCGAAGCGCTGAAGGTAACAAAATAGTAATTTTTGGAGTTGTTATGACTGTAAGCAAATATAGACTCAAAAATAAAGAAGTCCGTTATGAGTGCCGTTATTATGCTGCAGACAAAGACGGAAGCATGGTGCTCAAACACAAAAGCGGCTTTCGCACATCTGATGCCGCAAAGGCATGGGAGCTTACTCACAAAGGAAACAGCCCTGTAGGTACATCACAGAAGTTCTCTGAAATGTTCGAGGCAATGTCTCAGGCCAACCGTGCCAACGACACAACTACCGTCACCCGCAGGCAGCGCATGAAGCGATATGCGGAAAAGCTTTGGAATAAACCAATGGCCAAACTCACCAAACCGTATATCCAACAGTGGCGTGAGGATCTTGGAAAAACAGATCTTGCAACAGCGACAAAAAATGACATCATCGGATATGTGAAACAGGTCGGCCGGTTTGCGTGGGAAAACTACGACATTCCCGACAATACAAAAGTGCTGAAGTCCTTTCCGAAAACCGTGGAAGACTTTCACGAGATGGCGATCATCAATTATGGCCAGTTTAAGAAGCTCATGGAAAACGAAGAAAATGAGATCCTGCTGGCATACTTCCAGCTGTTATTCATGACAGGATGCCGCAAAGGCGAAGCCAGGGCGCTCCTGAAAGAGGATTTCGACGGAAAACAGATCCACATATATAAATCTATGCGCCGATACGAGGACAGCATACGGCCCACAAAAACGAGCATACAGAGGTGGGTGCCGCTGGATGATGCTACAATCAGAATGCTGCAGCCGCTCATGAAACGAAAAGGAAAATACCTTTTTGGGGACTATGCTCCCCTTTGCCTCACGACGATCGACAAACATTTCAAGGCAAATCTGAAAGCAGCAGATCTTCCGCCAATGCGGATCCACGATCTGCGGCATAGCCATGTTTCGATGCTCTGGGCTGCAGGCGTGCCGGTTCCGGAAATTTCAAAAAGAATCGGACATTCTTCTCCGAAAGTGACGATGGAGGTATATGCGCACATCTTCGACAATGCGCAAAGCGCCTCTTTGAACTTCCTGAACGCGTTGGAAAAGTCTCAAAAATGAGGCTTTTTTTGATGAAAAATCCAAAAAAGTATTACTTTTTTATTACTTTTTTGAAAATGACAATCAAAAAATGGCTTATTTAAGCCATTTTTTAAGGTATAGTGCCGCTTGGCAGATTCCTTTTTGCGGTGTTTTTATGCTATTTATAGTTGCTAAAATCGCTTAGTTATGCGGTTTTGTGTTTTTCGATTCTTTGGGATTTTTGAAAACTATTACTTTTTTATTACTTTTTACATGCATTAAAAAAAAGACCGGCAGTGTTGGAGTCCGCCGATCCATACAGGTAGCCCTGTGATTTAATAAGGCTCTTTAAGAATAGAACTGGTAATAAATAAAGTCAACATTTTTGTGTATTTTTTGCGCACATCTGTTGACAATACACAATAAATGTGTATAATTATAAGTGTAAGGAGGTAGCCGATGAAAAGCAAAGATCTGATAAGGCTGTTGGAAAAAGCTGGATTCAAACTTCAGAGACATGGCGCAAATCATGACATCTACATCAACAAAGACGGTGTCACAGAAACTGTACCAAGGCACAAAGAAGTCAAAGAAAATCTTGCTAAAGACATCATCAAGAGGCATGGGCTGAAATAGCCTGTGCTTCTTGGCGAAGCCATTATATTAGATCTGGTTTGTATAAAACAAATAAAGGAGGTTATGTATGAAAGGAGTTTACGCTGCATTTATCAAACAAGACGATGATATGTATTTAGTTTATGTGCCGGATGTTGGTTCAATGACAGAAGGAAAAAATTTCTTCGATGCCATTGAAATGGCCCGCGATTTGCTTGGCACAATCAGCCTTGTAAAAGATTTGCCAGAACCGATGAGTGCAGAAGATGCTGTCGCCGCCGCTGCTGCCAAGGATATCGACGGATTCACATTTGCCGATGCCACAATGACATACGTCGATATCGATACCAATGAGTATCAAAACAAGCTCAACACCAAAGCTGTCCGCAGAAATGTCAGCCTACCGGCATGGCTGAATGAAAAAGCTGAAAACGCCGGAATAAACGTGTCCAGAGTTCTACAGGATGCATTAATTGAACGGTTAGGATAAGCCACTCGCAAGAGTGGTTTTTCTATGATAAAAAATGCCCTGATCGGGAGTCCGTTTCCGATCAGGGCTATGTCAAAGGAGGTTCTATCCGAAGCGTCACAAGAATTTATGTTCTTCCATACACATCTGATAAACTCGCTCTATGTTCTTGATTGCCATTACTGCCTTGCCGTTCTGAAAGCTGGGATGTTCCAGACAGTAATTTTTATACCGTGTGGCATCATCAATCACATCATCAAAATATTCTTTACTATGATCCACATTGTTCAGCAGTTCATCATTGAACCGCAGGATCCTTCGGCGGGCATTCTGGATCTCTTTCTGCTCTTCCTCTTCTTTCAGCCTTTTGAGGTCTGCTTTCACATTCTCGACAGCGATGTGAAGCACTTTGCTCGATTTGCTGGAGAGGTATTGCCAGAATCCACCGGATCCAACGATCGCAACTATGATCGATATGATCCCGCCGATTAAGATGTTAGGGTCAATCACCATATTCGTTTCTCACTTTCTATCTCAGAGCAATCATTTATTCTGCTTCTGCTTTTCGTGCTGTGTGCCGAAATAATATGCAATCAGTGTCGTCATGATCGTTTCATAAAACCTCGGAACGGCAATTCCTACAATAACCATGTAGATATATCCAAAGACCATTCCTAATGTAATTAAGCTTTTAACGGCCATAAGCGCACTGATTCTCGCTTTGATCGGAGTATATGTAATCTGATCCGGGTCGGTCCATCCCTCTACAGGCTTGATTTCCGTCTGTTCCTGAGGCTTTTCTTCTTCCATAGGTGTTTCCTCATCTTTCTCTGTTTCGATTGAATCTGCGGATGCTGGATCCGGCTGAGTAGGATCTGCAGGGATTGTGATAGGAGCGCCAATCATTGCCAGGCATCCGGATGTTTTCATACCGGTATCATGGAGATATTCAACACGATGCTCTTTCATGTTGTAGCGCATCATCTCTGCACTTCCCCCGCCATCCAGAATCGCTATCAAATCCACATCCGACAGTGTCATAAAATCTCCGGCAATCTGATCCGGGGTCTGATCTGAGTTGGTAAGACCGAATACATACATCCCGTTTGTATACCGAATTGCAAAAGTATACATAGAAGCGATGTTCTTCACACCAAGGCCAAACTCTTTTGCATATTGAACATTTTTCCCTTGCGGATAAATCAGTTGCGGGCTGAAGACGTTATGCGTCGGATCTATAACCACACCGGTACAGTCTCCGTATTCGCCTGTTTCTATATCCAGATACAGTGTGGAATCTTGATCCGGCAGTGTTTGATATGCGCCGTTTAGCGGAGCACTCAGATCACCGAAAGTCATTCCGTAAGGCTGGCCTGCTGGATTATCAGGATTATTCTGGAACAGATTCACACCGCAAATTTTTGCATAGATCCAATAGTCACAATCTATGTCATGAATTGTTGCAGTCTCGTTGATGCCGGGAGACAGAACGACTGTACGAAGGCCGGCTGACTGACCATACATGTGATAGCTGTGACCATTGACCGTGATATCGGATTCATATTCCGCGATCCGCGCCCATGTTTTGGGTCTCAAAGCTCCAAGCGCATCAGAAAAATCCGTATTTTTCAGACAGAATCCTCCTGATCCGCCTTGGTTCTGACCAAATTCCTGACCACGGTAGTACATAGCTATATGACTGGAAGGATGAGATGGAGATGCTCCATTTCTGCCCCAGATTACCCAGTCCCCATCACGGAAGTTCATAGATCCGCGGATCTTGTCAAAATACTTTTCTTGCCATGCGGCAATATCTGCGTTTGGTGATCCGTCTTTATTTAGGCATGTCCAATATCCATCGGCCCAGTTGTTTGGTGTAGGTTTTACCGGAATACCAAGCCATTCACATCCAGTTTTGAAACCGGCAACGCATTGATAGCCATATGCCGAATCATTCCAGCCTTTTCCTTTATTCACCGCTTTGCCGATATATGTTTGCACAAATACTTCCGGCGTTTTCATAGGCTCGTCCTCCTCTCGTCTTGTGCTTTTTTACAACGCACGAAAAAAGCGGCTTTCCACCGCTTTTCTCATCTTGTGCTCGTCTTATTGATCTATTTTGTGCAGCATGTCTCGGATGCGTGACGTTTCGCGCTTCCAGTTGTTCAAAGCTTCTTCATTCGTACCAAGTCTCTCAAGTTCTACCTGCTGAGCCTCAACGATCATAAGAAGCCGCCTGCACATTTCGCATAAGTCCATCAGTATTCCGAGCATTTTAATGAACAATTACAGTGCCGTCATCGAGGATCTCGCAGCCTTTTTCAAGCAGCTTTGCTCTGACGGCATCCTTATACCTTGCCGGTACATCGTTGAATGTCTTGGTGGTACCGGGCGTCATGAGTGTTCTTACCCAAAGATTAACCATGATTTATCCTCCAATCTCAGTGAGTGCTTCCATAATTGCCAGAATATTCTCGCTGTTGATCTGCGATGCGTAGATGGTGAACTCTGCCGGTGTCATCTCTGCCTCATCGTACTCATAAAAAAGAACGGTATCCTTTCCGCTCTCGTGCTCAACTTCCCGAATATTTCTGCGTACATAGATTGTGTTCGGGCTTGATCCTGTGTCAAGCTCGACCGGATATTCAGTGCTTTCACTTCTTTTCCACTTAATTTCCATCCTCGTTTCTCCTTTTCGACCATCTTGAAATGGTTTTCCTCATCTGCCGCACATTCACTTTCCCTTTGATATATCTGGCGTAATAACCATATGTATCTGTGGCAGTGAGCTGAGCCATGTGGCTGATCATCTGCATGCTCTCGTAAGCGTTCGGATTTGATTCTGCCCGACCGATCTTTGCGGCCTTCCTTCTGCATTTCTTAAGAGCGCGTTTTCTCATGGTTGTTTTATCGCTGAAAAAGCGGAATCCCATGAAATCGATATCTCTCCCAATGCGGGTTCCGTCCCTCTTTACATAATCGAATCGGTATACTTGCCAGTTCCTCTTAAGCTTAAGATTCATCTCATCGCGAAGATACCGCTCCACCGCATCCTTCATTTTGTGCAGTTCCCGTTTATTCGGTCCAAGAATCACCATATCATCCATATACCGGATGTAACACGGTGCTTTTAGGACTTCCTTGATATAATGATCCAAATCCTGCAGAATCCAGTTTGATATCCATTGGCTTGTATAGTAGCCGATCGGAATGCCTCTTCCGGGTGAATCTTCATGGCCGTCAATAATTGCAAACAACAATCTCACAAGTCTTTCATCATGAAATTTATTGCGGATCTTTGCTTTGATAACGTCATGATCAACAGAATCAAAATAATGGTGTATATCCATCTTCAGGACATACTTCCGTTTCTTTGGATTATTCCGGATCCAGCGCTCAAGGTACCTTTTACCATATGAAGCGCCGCGTTTTGGTATTGAACCGCAGGAATACTCATACATGCCTTTCATGAAGATTGGCATCAGTACCTGTATGATCGCGTGATGAATGATCTGCTCGTAATAATAAGATGGCGCTATGATTTTTCGGAACTTGTGTGAGTTCTGATCATACCGCATCCGCGGAAGATGTTGGTGAAATTCATAGCGCTCATTTACAAGCAGATCATGCAGCTGTTTGATCGTTTCCTCTTCGTGAGCCAGGCAATACTTCACATCGCGGCGGCTTTTCTTCTTTTCACCTTTGGCCGCCCGATGTATCGCTAGTCGAAGATTCTCAGGATCATATATCTTTTCGTATAAATGGTTATACGATTTCATACTTCTTATCCCCTAACCGGATTTCGATTGACTACTGACCGGCAACTGTATCAGGTTTATTTTTGGCATGAGCCACGGAATTTGCGGAACATTCTGACAGTAATTGGATAAGAATGGCGCGCGCCGATGTTCCAGTTCGCATTCGAAGCGGTATTGTTCAGATTGACGTAGAACGGGCCGCATTGCAAACCATTGTTGCAGTTGCCACCAAACAGAGCCAGGCGGCCCGACACAAAAAAAACAGCACGCGCGTTTCGCAAATCCCGAATTGATTTCATTACGGTGGAAGGGTCCCCCGTGCCCCCTCAAAAACCAGTTAGATTTTATAAGAAGGGCGCGCGCCGCGGTTCCAGGACGCATACGAAGCGGTATCGGCCAGATCGACGCAGAACGGGCCGCAAAGCAAACCATCGCTGCAGTTGCCACCAAACAGAGCCAGGTTGTTCTGGCTATTGTTATACCAAAGGCCATCACACCAATACGTCGTAGCAGATCCGGAAGCAGTCTTCGGGAATGGTCCAAAGTCTGTCATGGCCACCGCATTCACATAACCTCCGGATGTTCCGCCCGGCGTCGCGTTCGGAATCGTGATATATCCGGAGCCGTCCGTGTTGTAGCCGTCAACCGTGGAGCCGTCTTCTTTGCCCCAGCACATTTTCGCTTTCTGAGTACCGTTGGCGTTGATCAGGCCCAGCGTGCGCTTCCAGATATTGCCCCACCAATTTTCCATACCGAAGACTTTCACACCAGCCGATTCATCGTTTGCGCCCCAGAATAGACCTTTATCGTTCATGGTTCCGGTCTGCTTAAGAGAAGCTGCAGAAGATCCGCCTGTACAGTAGCCAGTGCCATAGGCAGCCTGCCCGTTCAGATTAAGCGACATGAGCGTTAGCAGGTCGTTGACCATGATACGGTCATTCAGGTAATCGATATCCCAGTTTGTGCCGTTTGCCTGAGCATAAGTTCTCTGTGTTGCAGTGTTGTGGTTGTTTTCTGGTGTCTGTCCGGAAAGAGACCTCAGTACATTGCTGACAAGCGATCCGTCATAGATCGGCATGTAAGTATGCTCTGCAATCGTTCCGTCCTTCTTGTGGAAAGACCACGCTTCCCAGCTTGCGCCCAGCTTTTTATTGGAAATGCGGGTGATGTATCTTCCGCCAGATGCTGCGTGGAGTGTATAGATCGTATCCCATTCCATCATTGCATTTCCGGCGTAGGATGTATTTGCGATATCGGAAGCGGTGCCGTCAGCTTTCTTGGTGTAATCAGACGGATCCAGATAATAATCAACCGTACCATCATTTTTCAGCATACAGGGACGCGGCAGGAATGGCGCATCTTCCCAATCTCCCCAGTGGAATGATCCGTTTGCGAAATCCATGTATGCAGAATCAAAATCTGCGTTATCGCAATCTGCAAGTGCAGATACCGCTGTTGCCGGGTTAGAATCGCTTGGATTCACCTCAAAGCCATACTGCCATGTAAAGCCGAGCTTTACATTGTATGTTGCGTATCCAGCGATCAGAACGTAGGTGGTTGCTGTTTCCTCACCATCTGTTGCAGTGACCTTTAGTCGACCGGAACAGTCTGTGATAATGTCACAGAGGCCCGTCAGAGCGTTCAGCGTGCCTGATGCTACAAGATTGTTATCCTCATCGTAAACATTGACTGTCTCGCCATATAACGATGAATCGGCCGCTTTTACCCTCAGAATAGAATCCATATACGAAAAGTGTTCCTTGAAGCCCTTCATTTCTCCATAACTCATAAATTACTCTCCTTCAGATGAATTGTCTGTGACTATTTCAGAGATAGATCCATCGTTATTGAAGGTCGTTGTTTTGACTCGCGTCACATCGCCTTCTTCGTTTTCCCACGTTTCAGTAATCGTGCCGTCTGCGTTGAATACTGTTGTCGTGGTTCCGTTGGTATCTGTCTCGACGATTGAACCATTCGCTGCAAAAGTAGTGGATTTTTCGAGATATCCCCACGGCTTCATGCTGTCTTCCACAAGATGCCGTGCCTGTATCTCTGAAATCTCATTCTGCAGGTGTCCTGCCGTTTCAGAATCCAGAATGTCATGCAGCGTGGCAACCCACGCAGCAAAAATATCCTGCTCGGAAGAAAACCAGTTGTTCGCAGTCGTTTCGAAATTCTCTTCAAAGGTAACTATGCGCACGGAGTATTCTTCCATGAAAGCATCAAGCTGTAAGGTAAGAGTTGACCAGTCAATCTGACTGACAGTGCCTTCAACGATTCCGCAGAGATCGGTGTTTGTTCTGCGGTCCGTGATGCTGGCCTGTGTGATTGTCGTGGTTCCGGCCGGAATCGCAATATCCGCAAGCGCAAGCTCATAGGTGTCAGCTGTTCTGACAAGTGCCGGAGCGATCGGCTCAGCACTGACAGTGCCCTGTTTCAGATCCAACTCCATCAATCGATCGGTCAGCGACCAGCGAAGTACAACGCGATCAATGCGGCCGTGTGACCCGTCCGCGTTTGCTACAGTCACTGTATAATCAGACGGATTCCGGAACGCATAACCATTCACAAATCCGTATCCAGCTTTGATAACGATATCCATCCCGTTGTCCGCCAGTACCTGCAGACCGTTAGTCGGCTTCGGGAAAACACCGTTTCCGATGAACGTGGAAAAATACCACGCCCAGTCTTCAGCCTTGACCGCACGATCAGCATTAATGCTGTTAAAAGGTAAATAATTTGCCATGCTGTCATCTCACTTTCTTGATTTTGTCGAGCAGTGTTGGTGCTGATTCGCCAAACACGGCCTCGATCAGCGTCTTCCCGCTTTCGAATGTCTGTGTAATCTCTGTAATTCTTGAGTTGATCGTGATACCCCACTTTCGTTCAATACAGGTGACTCGATCGCCAAGGTCAAAGTCTTCCTTGTATCGAAGATTCGACATCACATTGATTGAACTGTTAAAGGTATAGTTTTCAACCATAGAATCAAGATCTGTGTTTCCGCGTGTCACAAGCATTGCCCGGTATGTTTCTACCGGAATATCCTGCTGTTCACCGCTGCTGTTTTCTGCAGATCGCTGAATATCTGTCGCATCGATCAGGACTTCGCGTAAAGAAAGACCGGAAGCGCTTGCCCGGTCTACTGTTACAACTTCCTGCACATTTTCGGAATCCGCCGCACCCCTGACATAAGCAAAATTCTTATAATTGCTTACATCGTCTTCGTATTCCTGCTCCCTGACATTATCAAAGTCACGGGAGAATACACACGGAGCATTTCCATCAGTATTGCTGGATGTGAGGTCTTTGCCAACATACAAGTAAAAGCCGTACTGTTTTGTTTTTTCGCAGACCAGAATGTCATATCCAATCTTTCCGGACTGACATACATCCCGGATCTCATCTCCGAGAGCTTTCAGATCTTCGTTCGAATAGTCTGTACTGCTCCCGCCAAGATCATCCTGATCCAGTACCACAAACTGTGGAAACTGTCTCGAAGCAGCCGCTTCAGATCCGACATTTTTCTCAATCAAACGATTGACGATCTGCTGACATGTGCCGGTCAGCTGAATCTGAGGTGTTATCACTCTTTGATTCAGCCAGTTCGAAATGATAGAGCCTTGTGCTTCAATCTGCTCCTGCCCTTTTTCGTCTTTTGCATACCGGACATATGTGACCTCGACCGCCCGCCTCCAAGCATTATCTTCAGAATCAACATAATCGATATAGCTGTCGTGCTTTATCAGAATATTGCCATCCTGCAGCAGAATCCGATTGTTTTCTGTCATTGGTGCCAGCATTTTCACTTCACCGACGCCGAAATACCGGATCGTCCAGATCAGCGATGTCATTTCATCAATAACACCGAGAGCGTTTAGCCCCTTATCGAATACTCTGACATCCATGATCAGACACCCAGGTACTTCTGAGCGAAGTTGACCGTAACTTCGAGATTCGTCAATCCGGAATCAGCATTGTACCGGAAAAGATTGTCTCCGATATCCAGCTGC
The DNA here is from genome assembly GCA_016284975.1 of Solobacterium sp. GTDB lineage: Bacteria > Bacillota_I > Bacilli_A > Erysipelotrichales > Erysipelotrichaceae > Bulleidia. Next base: position 11,354 of record JAEEPV010000048.1, on the reverse strand, counting down.
AGAAATGTCGAATCAACATTCATATACCGATACAGGTTCGTTTTCACTCCGCCACGGAGCAAAGTGATGCTCTTGTTACCGTAAGACGTATCTACAGTAATGACATCATCCGCCTGCATCGTATAATCGATTTTCATGAATTCACGGGTATTCAGATTGAACAATTCTGGACCGGTCAAGCTTCCAAGCGCTTTGAACTGTATCAGCATACCGGTTGAAACGTGACCGGCATTGTATACATCAACAATCACGGTGATCTCACGATGACCGTAGATCATGCTTTCCAGATCGTCTTTATCAATTACAGTTGGAAAGACCCAGTCAGGAAGCCAACTCGCCATATCGACGTGCTGATCGGTCTCTTCTCTCCAAAATGGATCCAAGCACTTGAACAGGATAGAGAACTCCTGTGAAAGCCCCCTGTGCGAAAATCGCGGAGATTCTTTCACTTTTGCACCGATTTTACGAGAAAAGTTCCCGTAATTGTAATACAGCGTGCCGTCCAGCTCCGGATTCAAGATTTTCAGCATCTGCCTTCGAAGTGACAGCTGTGTATCCTTGCCGGGATCCTTGATCTTGCCGGACATTTCAATATCTCTCGGCTCGATCCTGTTTCCAGCGTATGTATCGCCGTGCTGTCCCATCGAGCTGGTTGAGTAAATAGTGTTTTTAAGATCAGAAATACCGCTGACATCCTTCTGAACATTCACATGAAACTTGGAACCAATGCCAAAGGTGATAGATTCACCCCTGGCATTGGTATATGTTAATGACTCGAATGGTTTCATCAGAGTGCCCTCGCAATCTGTTTGAACTCATAAGCTGCTTCCCTCTGCTGTTCGGCATAGCTTACCTGTTCGCCGTAAAAATTCTGATTGACTGTGATATCTTTCCCTCCTTTTTCAACAATCTGCTGCATGAGAGATACCATCTGCGTCAGCAGCATGTTTGTTGTGCCGGAATTCGCTTCTTCTCGAAAGATCTCTCGAAGATCATCCAGAGCACCGACAAACTCAGGCCGTTTTTCGCCTACACCGATGATCGATGGTTTGTTGAAAATACCGCCCTGGTCGTACCAGCTGACAGAGAAAGAAGGCAGACTGCCCTTCCCGCCTATTCCGTACGGCGGTTCTCCGCCGCTTATCGAAATATGTGGAACCTTGATATCCAATTTCAAAGAGAAATTGAATAGTGCTTTTATTCGCTCGACAATACCGGCAAGCGTATTATGCGCTTCCTGGATCTTGTTTATAAGCGAATTCTTTACTGCCTGCATTTTCTGATCTACAACACTCGCAATCGATGACATGCCGGAGGTAAAGAACGATTTGATGGCATTCAGCTTCTGAGATGCGGACAGCCTCATATTCTCGACTGCAGTATTCACGTTTGTGGAAGCCGTTGTCATCGCCTCCGATATAGACTGCTTTGCATTTTCAAATGCTTCCGCAGCGTTTTTCTTGAATGACTCATACTTCGCCTTTACATTACTAACAAAGGTGGTGACTGCCGCTTCCACTTCTTTTGAATGACTCATGAACAGCGCAAACGCAGCGATTACAGCGCCGATCGCAATCACAATCAATCCGATCGGACCTGTAATGAATGTGAATGCTGCCGCCAGCATCGGCGCCATCGTCATGATTGCACCTACAGCGGTTATCACTTTGCCGATAATAATCAGCAGTGGGCCGATAGCCGCAACCACAAGCCCGATCTTCACGACCATTTCTTTCTGTTCGTCAGATAGTCCATTGAACCAGTTGACGGCCTTCTGAATCGCATCAGACACCTTCAGGATCATAGGTGCCAGCGCTTCACCCAAAGAAGTAGCGGCAACGTCTACTGATGACTTCAGCTTCTCAATCGAACCGCCGAAGCCGCTCATCATAGCCTCAGCCATCTCTGCCGTTGTGCCTTCTTCCTCAAGCGCTTTCGAAAGATCGGATACCTTGCTCGGGGCTGTATTGATAAGCGCCAGCCAGTTAGACATCTGATTCTTCCCGAAGATTGCGGATGCTGCAGCGATCTGTTCAGACTCAGACAGCCCGGAAAAAGCTTTGTTGAGTTCTTCCTGTACCTGAATGGTGTCCTTCATAGATCCGTCGGCATTTGTAATGCTGATGCCGAGCTTATCCATCCATTCCTGTCCCTCTTTCGCAGGTGAAATCAGCTTGGCCATGCCAGTCTTGAGCGCATTCGCCGCCGTACTTGCATCGATGCCAGCATTCGCCATGACACCCATGTACAGGGCGGCATCATTCACCGAATAACCCGCGGCCGCAAAGATCGGAGCCGCTACGCTCATAGAACTCGACAGACTGTCCACATCGAGAGCTGAATTGTTGCAGGCGTTTGCGAAAACGTCTGCATATTTCGATGCTTCTTCCGCTTCCGCTACGAAACCGTTCATGGTAGCCATAAGACCGGCGGATACCGTATCAAGGTCGCCGCCTTCACCAGCAGCCAGATTCATAGCCGGTGCAAGAGCTGCCGCCGCCCGTTCTGCATCCCATCCACCCCGTGCGAAGTTGAGCGCTGCCTGTGCTGCGTCGTTCATTCCGAAAGTGGAATTCGAGGCGGCGTCTTTCATGGCGTCGCTCAGCATTTTCGCCTGTTCCTCGGTGTTGTTCATCGTTTTGTTGGTGAGCTGCATGGTCTTATCGACTTCCGCAAACTTCTTTGCACCTACGGCGCCGATCGCCATCAGAGGCGCTGTGACCTTCGCTGTAAGGCTTTGGCCGACTTGACTAACCTTTTCGCCGACAGCTTTCATCTTTTCGCCGACTGCCGCAACGGCCTGAGCGCCAGCAGATCCGAATTCTCGCGCCTCCTGGTTCAGCTGCTTGAGTTCCTGCTCGCACAGATCTATCTGTGTCTGCAGTTCTCTGTATTCTCTGGAGTTCTTATCGACCCCCTGAGTATCAAGCTGGGCCTGTGCCTGTTTCATCGCTTCCAGTTTTGTTTTTGTATCTGCGATCTTATCATTCAGCAGGCCCTGCTTATCTTTCAGAAGATTTATATTCGTAGGATTGAGCTTCAGCGCCCGCTCTACGCTCTTGAGATTGGTCTGAGTTGTTTTAATGGCTTTGTTCGCAGAGTTCAGGGCGCTCGATAGCTTTGTGGTATCAGCGCCGATCTGAATTGTGATTCCCTTAATAGTCCCAGCCACTCATCTCACCTCCTGTCTAAAATGCATCAAAATCCGCTTGTACTGCACGCCTTGTTTTGACCTGTTTCCCGGTCTTTGCGTCAATCTTGTTGCTCTCGTGCATGTTATTGTATTCGATGATGTAATCGACCCACATACCGAGAGTCATTATTTCGGTGTCTTGCATGCGAAGGCCGCGTGCTATTCCTGCCGCAAGTATTGTGTCGATTGTTATCCCTTCGCCATCAGTTCCGGCTCCGTCACTGGCATCAGTTCCTTCTTCGACGGAGCCTCGAATTTTTTTGAGGCAAAGCAGGACTCGATTGCTGCCGGAATCAGATCAGTGACCAGATCCAGCGCATTAAAGTCATCGCCAAAAGAGAGGACCCATGTCATTGGATCCGGAAGATTCTTATCACATAGCTTTGCCATGGCCCACGCAATCTGCACTATCCCAGTGAAACCAAGCTCTTCATACAGGATGATTGCCTTTATGGTTTCCTGATCTTCGTTCTCAGCCTCTTCGTTTGCTGCCAGGAGCAGTGCTTTTTGTATCGCCGGCATGAATACTCTTGCCGGATCCTGGCCAAACTGGCTCTTATAAGCAAAAGCCCACGCGAAAGAAGTAGAAAAATTTACTGTTTTATCTCCAAATTCGATCGTTTTGATCATATTCTTCCCTTTCTAAAAAAGCGGCATGTCAGTAATGACACGCCGCTCACACACATTCATCACTTCTTCATCAGGAAGCGGTCCGCTTGTAGTAGGTCTTTTCGGAGTCAGCTTCTGTATCAACAGAAAGCGTATAGACGTAAGCGCCTTCTACACCAGAACGCTCATACCATCCTTCAAGAGAAGGATTCGCCTCTCCCGGATCGAGGATCGCGGAATAGGAATATGATGCGCCCGGGGTGTACGGAGTCGATCCATACCAGTTTTCATATGCATCGTCGCCTTCTTCACAACGTGCTTTCACGTTGGAATTGTCGAGACGAGGCATAGCACTGAAATTCAGTTCCGCAGTGTTCGGCGAGATCGAGTCTTCCTTTGTCTTGGAAGCAACACTCGGCCGTGTCGCCTTGCATCTCCAGAACAGATAACGGCGCTTTTTCGCGTCTCCCTTGAACTCGAATGCCATAGCAAACTCTTTCGGCTGCGCATCCGCGTTCTCGATCATCGCGTTGTTTGAGTCCGCTGTTTCGCCCATGACGTTGATCAAGAACGCCTTTACCACGTCCGCAATCGTGAGACTGCCGGAATAGCCGTTGTTTGCCGTGCCCTGATAGTAAATTGAATCATCCGCATAGAAAGGATCGGAAGATCCTTCTGCGTCCTGAGTCAGTTCGACAGCGCCCGGCATCTTGATCACTGTACCGTATGTCGGAACACCTGCGTCACTGGTACCGGTGATCGGCCATACATGTACATTTTTCAGACCGTACGTGATCTTGTTATCAGACATTGTTTTTCCTCCTAACAATAAAACACTGTTTGATAGATCTGTTCAGAATCGATCCAAACAGATTCGCCGCCAGACCAGACAACTTCGTACTTATCAAACAGTGAAATCAGTTGCGATTCTGTTGTGAGGTCTTTGTTTTTTGTATAAAGCTCTACCGCAAAGCTCGGCTCCCATCCGTAGACCTTATCGTCTGCAAGAAATCGAACCTTTTCATCTTCAAAATAGGCGATATATGCATCACCTTCCGGCGGTTTTTTGAAATGATGGTATGCATAATCGATGTTAAGCTCGTTGAGAATCGTGATCATGAGATCGTTTGTCATAATTTCATACCCTCAACTTTCTCCACAAAATCATGCGATACTCTGTCATTCACTTCCGCGATATGCGGAAATGCCTTTGAGCGCCCGCCGGTTCTGGCAATAATATGCCCGAATTCCAGCAGATGCGTCAGCTGGTAATGTTTCCGGTTGTAGATCGTAACCCCCTGCACATCCAGCTCATTCGTATCTTTTTTCACAGCCCAGCTCTTGGCGTATGATCCCGGAGGATACTTTCGGTTATACCCGTCCGTCCGGACCGGCGATGATGCTTTCAGCATTCTGACACCTTCCGCGCCGACTTCCTCAGCCGCTTTGTTGCACTTTTGGATAACCTCTGCATTCATCGCATCGATTTCTTTTTTGATTGCATCGCCCAGCTGATCGATGCGGATAATCGTTCCGCTCATGTATTCCCCCGTATAATCTTCCGGTAATACAATTCAATACCACCGTCATCCGTTGGATATGTCCGGTAAATCGCGTACCGTTTTCCGTCGATTTCGAGGTATTCTTCGTCTTGATAATCGCCAGAATGTGCAAGCTTTGCCATCCCCTCGGGGTTCAGCGACATTTGCGCACCCATTGACCATTCTTGACGCGAAACGCTGTGAAGAGTTGCAAGAAGTGTCCTGGTCACTTCTTCGTCTTCAATCTGCTGGCCTATTTCATCGGTTTCGTACTCAACAGAAACCAGTGTCAGATCAACCAGTCTCTCCATCTTCAGGATCCTCCGCCGGTTCTGTCACATCTTCCGGTTCTTCTGTTGTCGGCACGGTGCTGTTTCCCGGTTCATCAATAACCGGATCCCCCGCAGAGTTGGACTCTTCCGATGGTCTCGGCGTATTGTAATCCCCGCACAACGCAAGAGCGCGCTTCAGATGTTCATATGCCTGGCCGAACTTGTCAGCGCTCGAATCATAACCATACTGGCTTTTGAGATAGAGCTTCATTGCCTGCTGGATCAGCTTATCGGTTGTGCTGATGGCAGCAACCCCACCAATCGAGAGATCAAGGAGGCAGGCCTCCAAGGTCTGCCTCACTTCATCATCTGTCGCTTGTGTTTCGATCCTCAGCCATTTTTTGGCTGAGGCAACCATTTCATTAGTAATCTCAGCCATAGCTCAGACCCTTATTCCGACAAACAGACCAGACCGGAAAGGTCATACTCGAATCTGCTTGTTGTTGTGCCGTCGCTAACCTCGACAACGAAATTCTGCGTATCCTTATCGGTGATCTTGAACACGCCATCCTTGTCCGGATCTTCGATCAGCTCAACAAGACCTGTTCCCTGAGACGGATCAAGACCGACTTTGACGGATGTGTAAGCATCCCAGTCATCCGCTGTGAACTTGATTGCGAGGAAGTTACCACTTCCGGCCAGCGGCCCGCTGTCAGCGACACCACCCTCAACGTATTTGAGTGTTCCGGTGATAGCCCCATCACCTACAACCACATTAGACTGCATCTGGTTCGTTTTCTTGTTCCAGTACTGCTTAGTGGCTGCCGGAGATGAGAGTGTGGGGCCTGTTAAAAATTTACAGTGATCTCCGCGAACGATCTGTCATCGATCAGCGCACATTCACTTCTCTCATAACCGGAGTAGATGTATTTGTGCTTCTTGATGTCCTTGTCAGTTTCGACAATGATATCCTGAATAACACTGTTGACAACTCTCTTCGGATCGCCAAGCAGGATCTTGCCGTCGGCAACAGCCTCTTCAATCTTGACTCTTGCGCCAAGCAGGTAGCCCTTTGCTTCCTCGTTGGCGTTCGGCTGATAGATCAGCTGTCCGGCAGTATTGGTCATGCCTACAATGTAGTTGTAGAGCGTTGTGCGAGAGCAGTATACAACTACTTCTGCGACTCTCTTGAGCTTACCGAATGCCTTTGTGACATCTGCAAAAGCCAGAGTTCCGGAAGACGCGACGTTGAACTTGTTGTCACCGTTGGTGTCGCTCTCGATCTGAGCGACCATATCAGCAGCGATTTCACCGCCGATCTCGCGGGAGATTTCCTGAATGAGATACTGTTCAAGAGAATCGAGGCTCATCTTTGCCATCGCATAAGAGAGTTCACAGGTCTTTGTGAAGTCCTTACCGGACAGCGTGACCTTTACAAAGGTATTCTGTTCGTCGTCGTTGGCAACACCTTCAGCCTTGACTGCAGCTCCGCCCTGTACGATTGCGGTGTGCTTTGTGATCTCCATGATCACGCCGGTCTTGTATGTGGTTACATCACCGACAATGACATGCTGTTCTGAGATGAGATCCCAGATCTTGTCGACCATCTGAGTCGGAAGCACGTTCGGCGTGTTCTGAGTGGTATGAACAAAGGCCTCGTTTTCGAGCTTTGTCATTTCATCGTCGCGGCCGGAAATGTGCTTCAGGAACGCGTTGCGGTATTCGATGCTGGACGCATCATAGATTCTTCCCATGCTGTTCTCCTCCCCGAGCTTCTGCTCTGCCTGGAAATCTGACTGTACGGTGCTATCTTTTTCGATAGCGTTTGTCTCTGCCTTTGCTTCTTTCTCTGCCTCGAAAGCTGCTGTCAGAGTTTCGATTTCATTTTTGATTGCTTCTGCCTCTTCGACCTTTCCTTCCTGCGCAAGAGCAAGCCCTTTCGCTTTCAGTTCAGATACTTTGGCATTGAATTCTTTCAGATTCATCTTTTTCCTCCATCAGTCTGAAAAATAATTAATGAGCGTCTGCTTTTTCTTTTGCATATTCTCGATGACGGAATAAGGCAACATTCCGCCAGCAGATGCAACAAGCCGCGCAGTCTCATCATTTGTGTTCTGATATGTCGCAATGCTGTCAATCAGTCCATAATCAACTGCATCCTGTGCGACAAGCCATGTTTCGTGATCCATCAGCTCCAGAGCGTCTTTTTCTGACATTCCGGTCTTTTCGACATATGCCGCAGCAATCGCACGATTTGCTTGTTTCAGAATCTCGCTGGCTTTGTCCATGTCGTGATAATCACCGGCACTGTATGAGCTGACATTATGGACCATCATCTGACCAGTCGGCGTGATGTCAGACTTGCCTGCACATGCGATCACGCTGGCCGCGGATGCAGCAATACCGACAACATGTATCTGAACAGGTCCCTTGTACGCCCGGATCGCTGAATAGATCTCAGATCCTGAGAACACATCGCCGCCACCTGAATTGATGTCGATGTCGAGCTGTTCGCCGGCCGCTTCTGCAATAGCCTTCTCTACTTTTGCAGGCGTCACATGTTCGATGCGAAACAGGTCATAGATCCAACCTTCATCGTTCGGTACAATCACACCTTTGATATCAACCTTCATCTGCGTTACCTCCTTCCGTTATTTCGCTTCATTGTCCACGGTCTCGGTGTCCAGCCGCCGGATCGGAATATCTCCGCCAGGAACCGGCGCCAGATTGAACGTCGCTCTCCACTCGTTCGGTGTTAAAGCTCCGCGGTCCACCATCGCCTGCAGACTCAACTTTGTGGAAATTGATGCAGAATCCCAAGCAGAGGCCTCGAAAACGATCTTATTTCCGAAAACTCTTTCCCTGCGTGTAAACAATTTCCGTGTGTATTCACAGCCGAGCTGGATCAATACCGGCTCGACCTCTGCATCGAAATACGCGTTGTACTCGGATTCTGAGTACTTGGAAGCCACGATTGCCGCATTTGTGTTGAACAAATCAAAGATTCGTTTTGTGGTTCGATCCATAACAGCCGCATTCGGTACATAGTCGTGCGGATCAATCTGGATTGCGTCTGCCTTTGCGTCCGTTGCCGCTACTCCTGTCCCTTCGGAAGTAGACAAGAAACTGTCTGCAAAGCTTTTCGCATTCGCTTTCAGATCCTCTGGCCGCATACTGTTAGTGAATTTCAGCAACCATCTGACTATCGAACTATTCTTGATCGCGTTGATCACACCCTGATCGGTAGTCGTTACCACATCCAGAAGCGGCGTGAGAGCCGGTGCGATCGGTGTTCCGAAAATGTCATTTTCGTTGTAATCCTGCCGCAGATGAATAATGTCGTCGTACGCAAATGTGTACATCTTGTTATTCATCAGCATGAACCGCAGTAACAGCTTCCCGGAGTCCGTGTATATCGGCTCGACCGTTCTGGCAATGATCGGATAGATCTCCATAGGCGTGCCCATGTCATCTCGAAGAATCAGCGCAAAGGCGTTCGAATTCAGACATAGCTGCGTCGCAAGCTTTTCCTGTAGCATCTGTCCGGTCATGAGCGGGTTCGGTTCTTCAAGCAGGAATCTCACTGCATTCGATGGGTTTACCACAAGATCCATCCCGCCGTCTTCGTTCAACGTCTCCCGCAGGTGCTTTGCAACGAGCTTGCCAACAGCTTTCGCTTTCGGCCGGATGCAGCTCCGAACAATGTCAGAGTTGTATACCGCTCCGTTCCAGCTGATGTAGTTGTTCCCGATTTCCTGCATCAGCTCAACACCGGCTACGCTTTTTTTATTCGAGAGAGATCTGATCCAGGATAAAAGTCCCATACTATCTCTCCTTTCTTTAGATCAAAGACATGTATTCTTCTCGCTTGTCCTGAAGCACTACATATGCATCCAGCAGTGATGCAGTGCCGTCGATTCGTTTTGTTGTGCTTCGGCCTTTGATCGGCTGTATGTTTCCGTTCACGTCGGCCTTCACACATGTGTTTGCAAAACACCATCTGTCAATCGGATTTGCATCATAAACAATGTTCCCAGCTCCGAAATCCGCTTTCAGATCCTTCATGGGAGCTGAAAGTGTTGCAGTCCCCTGCCGGACCGGAATCATCGTTGATTTCCCGAATTCCTGAGCAAACATAGATAAAAGCGAGTCATCGATGTGCCAAGGGTCATATCCGATGAACAGCGGATAGATGTCCCTTTCGTCTCTCATTTCGAGAAACCAGTCGAGGAAAACTCGCTTATTTACTTTATTGCCGGGCATGATCCGGATCAGCCCTCTTGCCGCCCATATATCGTATGGCGCATCATCCGGATGATGCCTGTTTTTCATCTGATCAAGTTTTGTCTGCGGGATCCAGTACATTGAGTACACATAGATCTTCGAATCATTCTGCCGCATTCCGATCAGCTTTGCGCTGTTTAAGTCAATGCTGTCAGCGGCGTCCATTCCGCCGATCCCGTACCGCAGATGCAGATCACCCGGGATCCGTTCATCATTTTCCAGCTCAGCCCATGACAGCCATGCAGATTCGGCATTCTCTTTCAGATTGAAATCCTTGACCAGAACTGTAGGAAGGTAGGTGTCGTCTGACTTTGCCTTTTCTACGCTGTTTTTCAAGAAATCCCGATCTTTTATCGAACCGATACCCGGGTTTGACTTGATCCACATGTTCGGATCCGACCATTCAGACCGACTGTCCTGCTCGTATATGACCGGCAGGAACCGATCATCTTCTATCGTCCCATCCAGAACACCGGCAGCGTACTCATACTGACTGTCATAGATTGAATCGCGGACAAAGCCATTGGTTGTGATACACCAGAGCATCGGCTGCCGTCTGGCAGCCATTGACTGCTTCATCAAGTCGTAGATATCACGGTTTTTGATTGCCGCCAGCTCATCAATCACAATACAATGACCGTTCAGACCATCAAGACTGTTGGTGTTTGACGCCAACGGTTTGATGATACCCATGTTCACATCACAATACAGATCCGACTGTCGTTTCCGCACGTGCTTTGAAATGGATTTCGACTGTTTGACCATGTTGCAGCATTCTGTGAAGCCCTTCATGGCCTGATCTCTTGCCGTCGCGATCTGATAACATTCCGGTGCGCCTTCTTTGTCGGCCACCAGCATATACAGCTGAATTCCAGAGAGAAGAGTTGTCTTCCCGTTCTTTCTGGCGATGATGTTCAGTATTTCCTGATAGCGCCTAAGGTCGTTATCATCCAGAAAACCATAGGCCGCCTCAAGCATCGCCTTCTGATAAAGCTCCAGCCTCAGAGGCTCGCCTATCTTACCCTGAGATTGCTTGCAAAACTGCTCGATGAACCGAACGGGCCTTGTTGCCTTGTCTTCATCAAAGTGCCACTGCCCCGGATTGTGAAGATCGTACAGCAGTTTTTCGTACAGCTTTTTGATCTTGTCACAGGCAAGGATTTTCCCATCCAGTACCGCAAGCGCGTATAGCTCAAGATCTGTCATTCACCCAGAAATGACAGCAGCTCATCATTAGTGGCAGATGTGCTGCCTTTCGGCAGCATCGAGTCGAGCTGTTTCATGACTCTTGTGTACTGCGCAGACAGACTGACATAAAGATCTGCGTTCGGGCGCTTCCGGTCATACGGCGCGCACTTCTCGGACTGCTGGAAGGGTTCCGTCCATCCGTTCTCATCAAGATCGCGCTCCAGATCCTCCAGCGTTACTTTCACATAGGCCGCCCTCACGATCAAT
>JAEEPV010000047.1 GCA_016284975.1 Solobacterium sp. | reverse complement strand
TGCATGACTCTCTAAATCATTATTCTTATGGGGCGGTTACCGGATGGCTGTTCAATGGTGTCTGCGGCATCAACATGAAAGCGGGAAAGCTGACAATCAAACCGCATCCATCAAAACTTCTTGAGTTTGCGGAAGGAAGATGGGATTCTCCATACGGGAAAATTGAAAGCCGATGGATTTACGAAAATAAAAAACTGACGTTTGATATCAATGTTCCGGTTACTGCGGAAATTGAACTGCCGGATGGCAGAAACGAACAGGTGAAGGAAGGAGCTCATCACTATGAAATACTTCTGTAATCCGATCAACATTAACTATCGCTATCAGTTCAACGCCGACCCTCGAAAGGGCGGGGAGCTTCAGATCTGCCGGGAAGCAGTAGACCCCTCAATGATCTGCTTTCAGGGAAGATACTGGATCTTTGCGTCAATGACACTCGGCGTATGGGTCTCAGATGATCTGGTGAACTGGGAGAATCACCGACTGCCGGATGAATTGCCTTTATACGACTATGCGCCGGATGTCCGGGTAATAGGGGAATGTGTCTGTTTCTGTGCATCAAACCGTGAAAAGGCATGTGATTACTATCTCACAAAGGATATTCTGAATGGTCCGTATGAACGCATTGAAGGAACGTTTCCGTTTTGGGATCCAAATATCTTTGCGGATGAGGATGGAAGAGTCTATTTCTATTGGGGCTGTTCCAATGCGACCCCGATCTATGGAGTTGAACTGGATCCGAAAACGCTGAAACCAATCGGAGAACGGATGGAACTGATCACCGGAGATCCCTATCACATCGGATATGAGCGGATTGGTGAAAACAACAGCACACTGCCGGCAGACGAAGCAGAAGTTGAGGCAAAGTACAAGGCGTTTGTGAGCAGAGGACCTGTTCCGGAAGAACAGCTTCCTGCTGAGGTAAAGCCGCTGATCCGCGGTATGTTCACGAACCGTCCTTATATCGAAGGGGCCTGGATGACAAAGCACAACGGAAAATACTATCTGCAGTATGCCGCGCCGGGAACGCAGTACAACACCTATTCCGATGGCGTGTACGTCGGGGATACACCGTTAGGACCATTTGAACTTGCGGCGAATAATCCATACTCCTATAAACCAGGAGGATTTCTTCCGGGAGCCGGGCATGGTTCAACGATGCAGGACGAACATGGAAACTGGTGGCATGTATCAACCATGCGGATTTCAAAGAACCACGACTTTGAACGAAGAGTCGGTATCTGGCCTGCCGGATTTGATGAAGACGGAGAACTTTTCTGCAATCAGCGGTATGGCGACTGGCCGATGAGCTGTTCGGAATTGCTGCAGGACCCGTTCCGTAATCCGGAGTGGATGCTGCTTAGCGCCGGAAAAACAGTAAATGCTTCTTCTTATGCGGAAGGTCATGAGCCGGCATGTGCTGTGGATGAAAATATACAGACCTGGTGGAAAGCAGAAGGCAGCGAAAAAGAGTGGCTGATGCTGGATCTGGAAAATGAATTCCGGGTTCATGCGATTCAGGTGAATTTTGCGGATGATCAGATCAATATTCCGTGCCCCGGGGAAATACGTCCGGGATCTCAGGCGCGCTATATTGAAGAACGGGAACTGACTACAGAATGGAAGCTGGAAGGATCTTCAGACGGTGAAAACTGGTTTCTTATCGAAGACAAAACCGGGGCGGGAACAGACCTGTCACATGATCTGATTGTTCGGGAAGAAGGGATAAATCTTCGATACCTTCGTCTCAGCAGTATTTCTGTACCGTATGGACAGAATCCGTGTGTTTCCGGACTGCGGGTATTCGGACTTGGAAACGGAGAAAAACCGGCAGTTCCTCAATATGAGGCCGAGCGAATCAGCGGACTGGATATGGTGGTGAAGATTTCGGAACAGAAAAACACCATCGGATACAATATTCTGTTTGGCTCAGCAGAGGAAAAGCTGTATCACAATATGCTTGTATATAAACCGGGCGAATATCGGATCGGTGCGCTGATTGATGGAAGAAGTTATACTGCCAGAGTTGACGCATTTAATGAAAACGGAATAACAGAAGGCATTTGCCGGAAAGTGGAGGATAAAGAATTATGAAGTTCCCGAAGGGGTTCCTGATCGGCGCATCGACTGCCGCGCATCAGGTTGAAGGAAATAATATTCACAGTGATTACTGGGCACAGGAATTACTGCCGCATACCAGTTTCTCTGAGCCAAGCGGTGAAGCGTGTGATCATTATCGCCGCTACGAAGAAGATATCCGGATGATGGCGGAAGCAGGTCTTAATGCCTATCGGTTCTCTGTTGAATGGGCACGAATCGAACCGGAAGAAGGTGTGTTTGATGATAATGAAATTGAGCATTACCGAAAGGTGATTGCCTGCTGCAGAGAAAACCATATTGAACCGATCGTTACACTGATGCATTTTACAAGTCCGGTGTGGCTGATCAGAAAAGGCGGCTGGGAAGCGGAAACAACGGTCGAATATTTCCGCCGTTATGCTTCCTATGTCACAAAGAAGCTCGGAAGCGAACTGAACTATATCTGTACGATCAATGAAGCAAATATGGGGCTTCAGCTGGCGGCGATTACGAAGCGATTCCAGCTTATGGCGCAGCAGGCCCAGAAAAACGCAAAAAGTGCGGAAGGCACAGTTCAGGTCGGAATGAACTTTGAAAAGATGATGGAGAACATGAAATATGCTTCAATGGAAAATGCCGGTGTATTTGGGACTCCGCAGCCGCAGATTTTTGTCAGCTCCAGAACGCCCGAAGGAGATATTCTTGTCATGAAGGCACACCAGGCTGCGAGGGAGGCTATCAAAGAACAGTTCCCTGATATGAAGGTTGGTGTGACATTATCCATGCATGACCTGCAGGCGCAGGAAGGCGGAGAACCATTCGCCGAAGCTGCATGGGAAGAAGAGTTCACACATTACCTGCCTTATATTGCAGAGGATGATTTCCTCGGCGTGCAGAACTACACACGCACGCTGTACGGTCCGCAGGGACAGCTTCCTGCTCCGGAAGGCGCCGAGCTGACTCAGATGGATTACGAATTCTATCCGGAGGCACTGGAACATGTGATTCGTAAAGTTCATGAAGATTTCAGAGGTGATCTCATCGTGACGGAAAACGGAATCGCAACTGCGGATGACAGCCGCAGGATTGCATTTATCACACAGGCATTAGAAGGTGTGAAGAATTGTATTGATGATGGTATTCCGGTGAAAGGATATTTCCACTGGAGCCTGATGGATAACTTTGAATGGCAGAAGGGCTTCAGTATGATGTTCGGTCTCATTGCGGTTGATCGGACAACGCAGAAACGAACACCGAAAGAAAGCCTGAAGTTCCTGGGAAACTATGCGGGGTAAAAGCGTACGATATTTCAAATTGGTGTGACGGTTATCGACACTGAATTGCAGCTTCTCC
>JAEEPV010000046.1 GCA_016284975.1 Solobacterium sp. | reverse complement strand
TATAACTTTAAAGAGATAGAACCTTTGCTTCGGCATATTTCTGCTCAACAGATCAAGTTAAAACAGGATCAGGAAGATATTGAAAAAGCTGCTCTGATTAGGCAGGAATTCAGTGCAAATGTCTCGCATGAGCTAAAAACACCGCTTCATGTAATATCCGGATATGCGGAACTTTTTGAAAATGGGTTGGTGAAAGAAGAAGATATCAAACCATTTGCCAAAAAAATTCATGCAGAATCCTTGCGTATGACGAAACTGATTGAAGATATTATTGAACTAACAAAGCTGGATAATGGCGGAACCGAAATGAAATGGGAAAAGTGTGATTTCTATAGCATTGCAAAAAATGCAGTAGATACACTAGAATCCGCTGCTTCCGATATGAATATTCAATTGATAGTGAATGGGGAGAATGCGCCTGTAACAGCAATTCCACAGATGATATATAGTATTGTTTATAATCTTTGTGATAATGCCATTAAATACAGCCAACCCAATGGATATGTAAGTGTAACAGTGACTCAGAACGATCGTCATACAGTTTTGACTGTTAAGGATACTGGTATTGGAATTCAGGAAGAAGAACAGAAACGTATTTTTGAACGCTTTTACCGCGTAGACAAAAGCCGCAGCAAGGAAGTTTGTGGAACAGGTCTTGGTCTTTCCATCGTCAAACATGCTGTTATGATTCATAAAGGAAATATCAGGCTGAATAGTGTTTTTGGTAAAGGTTCAGAGTTCATCGTAACTATACCAAACTATCCGGGAATAACCTGATGTGATAATTTATCGTCTGAATAATCTCGTTGCAGTTCCCGTGTTTTATTCCCCTGTGCCTTACATATTAGACCAAGGTGAAAGTGTACTTTGAGCCTAATCATCTGTGAAAAGAACAGAGTGGAGAATTGATATGGATTTATTTGATGTATTGAATCTTATCGGTGGATTATGCCTGTTCCTGTTTGGAATGACCTTGATGGGGCAGGCACTTGAACGTCGTGCCGGCAACAAGTTGAAAACGCTTTTGGGTCGTATGACGACGAACAGATTTGCCGGACTGCTGACGGGACTCGGAGTGACGGCCATCATTCAAAGTTCATCGGCAACTACAGTTATGGTGGTTGGATTTGTAAATTCCGGCCTGATGACTCTGCGGCAATCCATTAATGTCATTATGGGAGCAAATATCGGTACTACAGTGACTGCCTGGATATTAAGTCTTGCCGGTATAGAAAGCAGCAATTTTTTTATTCGCCTGTTAAAACCATCCTCTTTTACACCGATACTTGCGCTGGTTGGTATTATCTTTTTCCTGATGTCAAAGAACAGTAAGCGAAAAGATACCGGAATGATTCTCCTTGGGTTTGCTACACTGATGTTTGGTATGGAAGCCATGTCTGGTGCTGTTTCAGGGCTTCGTGATATGGCGGAATTCCAGCAGTTGTTCCTTACTTTTACAAATCCTATATTGGGTGTTTTCGCAGGTGCAGTTCTTACTGCAATTATTCAGTCGAGTTCCGCATCCGTTGGTATTCTACAGGCTTTGGCGTCTACGGGTGCCGTGACTTATGGTGCGGCCATTCCAATCCTGATGGGACAGCATATTGGAACCTGTGTGACGGCACTTCTTTCTTCGGCCGGGACAAACAGAAATGCCAGGCGTGCTGCTCTTGTGCATCTGTCATTCAATGTGATTGGTGCGGCTGTATGGCTGACCGTGTTTTATATTATTAAAACGCTGTTTGTGCCGATTTTACTGTCACAGTCTGCAAGTCTTATTGGCATCGCAGTATTTCATTCCATCATCAGCATTGCAACCGTGATATTACTGTTCCCATTTGGCGGGCTTTTGGAAAAACTGGTTTGCAGAATTATTCCCGATGCCAAAGAAACAGACAAAATACAAAAATTGGATGAACGACTATTTGGAAGTCCGACATTGGCTTTGAATCAATGCAGACAAGTACTTGTTACGATGGCTTCAATTGCCATGGATGCATTTCAAAAAAGTGTCGGCTGTATTCTGAAATATGATGAGAATACTGCAAAAAAAATACGTCAGGAAGAGGATGATACAGATTAGCTTGAGGATCTTATCGGAACATATCTCTTAAAACTGACTTCTCATCAGCTGGATGAGGACGAAAGTGTTAAAGCGACAGAATATATGAAATTGATAGGTGATTATGAGCGAATTGCCGATCATGCGGTAAATATTCTGGAATCTGCAGAAGAGATGAAGAGCAAAGATGTCGTATTTTCAGAAGGTGCGGTAACCGAATACAAAATGATTAGTGATGCGGTGATGGAGATAGTGAACCTCTCTTTTGCGGCATTTTCAAAAGAAGATTTCGATTCGGCACATAAAACTGAACCTCTTGAGCAAGTGATTGATGTATTGAAAGAGAAGCTGAGAACCCGTCATCTCATCCGCCTCCAGAAAAAAGAATGTTCTGTTGCAGCAGGTTTTATCTGGTCGGATTTGCTTACTAATCTTGAAAGAGTATCAGATCATTGTTCAAACATTTCCGGATGTATGCTTGATGCAGAAGATCGGACGATGAATATGCATGAAAAACAGCGTATGCTCAGAAATTCGGATGAAGATTTCAGACAGCAGTACGACATGTTTTTAAAAAAGTATAATGATTATATATCAATGTCGCTTTTAAAATCTCAGTCGGATTGACATCCTGCGCGGGTTCCGCAGCCTTTTTTGAGCATGCACTCAAAGCCAACAGCATGGTCAGAATGCAAATTGTAAAAGTGAAGGGTTTGTTCGTTTGGATAAAGAATGTCATTGTGTTTTTATCCTTTGTATTAAATATTTTGTTGTGCTCGATTGCATGCTGACGAATGATTTACATGATTATCCCTGAGGCCGCGTCACATCCGGCTCCCAATCGAATTCCGAGTGCTGCGTCTTTTGCCAGTAATCTTCATCCTGCCATCCGCTGAATTCCAAAATGTGATCCCCACCGCATTCGCCTTCTTCCTGTATCAGGCGGATATAACAATACTTGGTGGCGACATCTTTGGGAATGATCCCACCACCGCATGTTTTTAGCAATTCAGCAATCGTCATGTTTTTATTCCGATTGCCAATGCCTCGAATATAGAGCCCCGAATCGTAGCGTTGAAGCTCTTTTTCGTACTGTTCGAGGGTTTTGCGCTCATCTTCATACAGGATGGATTGTGCAATCGCATCATCGAGCGAATCATTTGTTCTGACGAAGCGATAATAATAGATTTTATTGTCAAACTTCTTCGTAAACGGATCGCGGAAACACAGACCGTTCATACAATATTTGTTTTCTTCGCATTGGGTCTTGCCGCATGCACAACCCGCCGGATT
>JAEEPV010000378.1 GCA_016284975.1 Solobacterium sp. | reverse complement strand
CCGAGAATGCAGTCGAAATAGTTCTTTGTTTCCTTCCAGTATGCCGCTTCATCACTCACAAGCGACCGAAGTACTTCCCTGGTCGCAAAGTGGCTGCCAAAGGAATCACACGGGAAGAGCGTCCTGATTTCCTTTGCATAGGTCCACATCGTATCCGGCCAGTGGAGGTTGGGCAGCGCATGGAATTCAAGTGTGACATCACCCAGCGACAGGGTTTCGAGATTCTTTACGATCACGGACTTGAAATCATCCCGGTTCATAATCTGTTTCAGATTGTTGATCGCAGCTGCTGTACCATAAACCGTAATATCCGGATTCAGCTTCAGCAGTTCTCCGATACCATCCGCATGATCCGGCTCGGTATGATTCATGATGATATAGTCGATCTCTTTTACCGGTACAACCTGTTCGATCTCCCGCAGGTAGTCGTCAAAGAATTTTGTTTTTTCTGTTTCAAAGAGTGCGGTCTTCTCGCTTCCTTTCAGTATGTAGGAATTGAAGCTGGAACCATGTTCCGTTGTCATGATGACATCGAATACCCGCATGTCAAAATCTTCGATTCCGACCCAGTAGAGGTTTTCTTTCAGTTTCAGACTGTCCATAATTGTTTTTTCTCCTTCGTTTGCTTATTAACTATAACTTTTTTTACCGTTTGCCTTCAATCGTTTTATTTATTTAAAAAGCCGCGTTTTTTCGCTCCGCCTGCTGTACGGTTGTAGTATTCTTCCGCATGATATTTCCGGATCAGCTTTCGTTCCAGATCATTGAGATGAGAAGGGCGGCACGGATAGATTTCAATCTCAATATGCTTACCGTCTCTTACATCGGCATACACATCTCCGTTCCCTTTCCGGTTCAGATGACTGTGTACGCGCCGATAAACTTCCATCGACTGTCCCACATATACATTAGAAAACGTAAATGTGAACGGAAGAATATGCGGGAAACGATAGCTCAGAATCACATAGCATCCCGGCCGGTCATGATAATACAGTCCCTTCTGTCTGGAACGGTCCTGAATCCAGCTGTCTTCAAACCGCTTCATCGTATAGTGCTCACAAAGATTCCATCTGGAAATAATCCATATGAAATAGATCAGAGAAAGGATCAGTCCGAGAATCCAGACTGCCGGCATGGTTACCGGAGCGTGTGCTGTCATCCGGAAGCACATGGCTGCAGACAGGAAAAACAGTACTGCCATCAAAAGATTCACAACACCATGCACAAAACCCATATCAACATTATAAAACCGCCTGTTTCCAGACGGTTCGACGAAATCAGATATTCAGAAACTGCAATCCCGGTTATTCGACCGCGTTTACCATCGTAAGGATTGCTTCCTTGATGCTGGTATTGATTTCCTGTGCTTCGTCTTTGGACTTTGCGTTGGAGTAGAAGTAGAACTTGATCTTCGGTTCCGTTCCGGATGGACGGATCGCAAACCAGGAGCCGTTTTCAAGATAGAACCGGAGTACATTGGAGCGGAACAGTTCATCGTATGCATTGATATAGTCGATTACTTTTTCGACTCTGATACCCGCTACCTCCTGCGGCAGATGACCACGCACATAGCCCATCATCCGGTTGATGCGCTCCGCACCGTCAACTCCTTCAAGAATGAGATTCGGTTCATCTTCCGCATAGTAGCCGTATTTCTTATACAGTCCTTCCAAAACCTGCCAGAGTGTCTTCCCCTGCTTGCGGTAATAAGCAGCCGCTTCCGCCACCAGCATGCCGGCGGATATACCGTCTTTATCACGAATCTCCGGGCATGCCGCATATCCGACAGACTCTTCGTATCCAAAGAGATATGCCAGATTGTTTTCTTCCAGATACGGGATACGCCCGCAGATGTTCTTGAATCCGGTCAGGGATTCGTACATCTTGACACCGTATGCCTCGGCCATGACTTCGGACATGTCACTTGTGACGATCGATTTGACCATGGCGCCGTTCTTCGGAAGTGTACCGGCATCCTTCCGTCCTTCCAGAATATAGTTGACAAGCAGATAACCGGTCTGGTTTCCGTTGAGCCATACATAATTTCCGTCATCGCCCAGCAGTTCAATCGCAAACCGATCCGAATCCGGATCCGTAGCCATCAGAAGTTCTGCACCGACCTTCCGGCCCAGTTCTTCCGAAAGCTTGAATGCCGCAGGGCTCTCCGGGTTTGGATAACCTACTGTAGTAAACTCGGGATCCGGCATACTCTGTTCTTCCACGATATGCCAGTTGGTAAATCCTCTGTCCTTCATCATCTGACGGAATGGAATCGAACCCGCCCCATTCAGAGGGGTGTAGACCAGCGGGATGGAAAGATCCAGTTCATCACCGGAATGAATGGCGATGGATTCGACCATATCAAGGTATTTCCGGTCATAGGATTCATCCAGGATCGTAATGAGTCCGGATTCAATGCCCTGAGAAAAACCCATTCTGCGGATACCGGTGAAGTAATCCAGTGCCCGGATCTCATCCGTCATCCCGTCCGCAATCACAGAGCTGACCTGACAGCCGTCTTCCCAGTATGCCTTGTATCCGTTGTATTCCTTCGGATTGTGAGACGCCGTGATGTTGATTCCCGAAACCGCGTTAAGGTGTCGAATCATAAATGCCAGTTCCGGAGTCGGACGGAGATCCGGGAACGTATAGGTCTTAATGCCGTTTGCCGCAAAGATTCCGGCCGCATATTGAGAGAATTCCTTTGAAAAATATCGCGGGTCATGCGCAATGATGACACCGCGGTTCATCGCCGCCTGTCCCTGCTTCACAATGAAATTCGCAATACCCTGTGTCGCTCTTCCTACGGTATAAAAATTCATCCGGTTCGTACCGGCAGAAACGATTCCCCGAAGCCCTGCTGTACCAAACGAGAGATCCAGCTGAAAACGCTCACGGATCGCACGATGATCGCCTTCGATTGCTTTCAGCTCCTCCCGAAGCGGATCATTTTCCGGAAGCTTTTCCATCCACTCGCTGTATTTCTCCATATATCCCATAATGATGACTCCTCCGTTTGTTTTCTTAATTGTATCAAAAACAGGAATTCCAATACCTACCGAATTCGTTTCCGGAATCCATTTCTTTCATCCCGAAAAAAAAGCGCCGAAAGCAGCGCATTCGTTTTCTCAGTGTGTAAAGAAGATCTTCAGACCGATCAGGATCAGGATGATCCCGCCGGCAATCGAAGCTCTGCCGGTCAGCCTGTCTCCAGCCTTACGGCCCAGACGCAGGCCGATCATGCACAGGATGAAGGTTACCACAGCGATGATCAGTGATGCGATAAACGCATCCGCCACAGGATAGTCCGCAATTGTAAATCCGACAGACAGTGCATCGATGGAAGTCGAAATTCCCTGAAGGATCAGTTCGCCTGCTTCGACGCGGTGGGTCACCGGCTCGTCCATATCCTTCTGCCGAATTCCTTCAAGAATCATTTTTCCTCCGATATAAGTCAGAAGAATCAATGCGATCCAGGGAATAAAGGGATCAACCGCCTTAAAATACGTCACAACCGTATGAACACAGATCCAGCCGATCATTGGCATCAGGAACTGAAAACCCGCATAGGTTCCCGCAATAATATACTGCCGTTTTTTTGACATTCCCGGATCAACCAGACCATTGGCTACCGATACCGAAAATGCGTCCATCGCAAGTCCGACCCCAAGCATGCAGGATGTGATCAGAAACTGCAGAATATCCATACCTTCTATCCCTTTCTGTCTGTCGATTATCTCCCGAATTCTCTGACTTAGTCAATCTTAACCAGTTTTTATCCTCACATGCCCTGAAAAGCGGTATCATAAGTACAAGAATGAAAGAGAGAATAATATATGTTTAAAGAGTATCTTTACAATGGTACCGGAAAATTCAAGCTTTCAAAGCAGAAGACAAACGACACTTCTCTTTGTCCGGACCGTGCCAAAGCAGAACAGAAAATGGAGAAAAACAACAAGAAGATCGACAGTCTTCAGCAGAAGTTGTTTGCCGAAAAGAAGGAAGGCGTCATTTTTGTGTTCCAGGCTATGGACGCAGCCGGAAAGGACGGTACAATTCGTGCCGTACTGCAGTGCCTGAGTACCCATGGAGTTTATGAGGCTGCCTTTAAGTCTCCGAGTTCCAAAGAACTCTCACATGACTTTCTGTGGCGTGTCGTTCCGTTTGTCCCTGCCAAAGGAGAAATCGCAATCTTCAACCGCAGTCATTATGAAGATGTGCTGATCGGAAAAGTCCGCGAGCTCTACCGCAACCAGGATCATGCCGATCGGATCGATCTCGATAAAGTTATCGAAAAGCGTTATGAGGACATCAATCATTTTGAAGAATTCCTCTATAACAACAGCGTACGGATTGTGAAGATCTTCCTGAATGTATCAAAAGAAGAACAGGCTCGCAGATTCCTTGCCCGGATCGAAGAACCGGAAAAGAACTGGAAGTTCTCGGAAGCAGACTGGAATGAACGCAAGCTTTGGGATGAATATCAGGACGCATTTGAAGATGCGATCAATGCGACCGCCACAAAGAACTGTCCGTGGTATGTTGTACCGGCAGATCACAAGTGGTACATGCGCTATGTTGTCAGTGAGATCATTCTTTCGACTCTGAAAGATATGAATCCGCATTATCCGGAGGTCACAGCTGAGCGTCTTGCGACATTCAATGAGCTCAAGAAGGAAATTGAAGCGGAGCTCCCGAAAAAATCGACTGTGATCAGTTCGATTCCGGTCGCACAGGAAAGCGACAGAAAAGCAAAGAAAAAAGCAGTAAAGGAAAAAGCCGTAAAAAAGACGGAAAAAAAGCCAGCGAAAAAACCGGAAAAGAAAAAGGAAAAGAAAAAAGTCAGCAGTAAATAACAGTAAAACGGCAGGCGCACCTGCCGCTTCTGTTTTAAACAATGACGGATCCGCCGATGAACTCCCGAATAATGGAATTGTTCGGGATGTATTCATCGTGTTCCAATGAGACGAAATACTGCAGCAGTTTCAGCAGGCGCTGTGCTTCCGGATATTCCGGCTGATCATCATGGATCTTTTCAAGCTGCGGTTTTGCGTACTTCTTCAGAACTGCCAGTTCATAAATGCACTGGCTGTTAAAGAACATGTCAGCCAGATCATTGTACGGGAAAATGTTCTTGTCTTCCCCGCGGCTGACTTTCGGCCACATATGAATCGTTTCGGCCGCACTGTAACCGCGGAACTGTGCATCTCTTACAATCCGCCGCAGCTTTCGCGCATCCGTTGTCGGAATGCGGTTATAATCGTCGATATTCAGCTGTGTCAGCGGACTGATATAGATCCGGAACTTATCTTCGTCCGGCAGTTCTTCGGTCAGTACCGGATTCAGGCAGTGCAGTCCTTCAATTACAATCGGCTGCGAAGAAGAGATTGATGTGATCCGCTTTCCAAATTCTTTCTCCCCCTGCTTGAAATTGTATGAGGGCAGATCGACCTCCTTGCCATTGATCAGATCCCGGATATTATCATTCATCAGTTTCCGATCCAAAGCATCCAGTCCTTCAAAATCCGGTTCTCCATCCTCACCGAGCTTGGTATCTTTACGATTCACAAAGTAGTCATCTGTACCAAGATACAGCGGGTTGAGGCCAATGACCTTCATCTGAATGCACAGACGATTGGCAAATGTGGTCTTTCCGCTGGAGGAAGGGCCGGCGATCAGAATAATACGGCGTTTGCTTTTGAGGATTTCCTCTGCGATTTCACTGATCTTTTTCTCATGCAGCGCTTCATTCATAAAGATCAGATCACGGGCCGAATTATTCAGGATCATCCGGTTAAGATCCGAAGCAGAATCGACACCCGTCAGCTTGCACCAGCGGCTCTCTTCCGAAAATGCATCATAAAGCAGCTTCTGTTCTTCAAACGGCAGGATCCGGGAAGGATCCGACTGATGAGGGAAGCGCACCATGACGCCATGGCGGTATTTGCGCACTTCAAACAGATCAATGTAGCTGGTATTCGGAACAAGCTCTTCGGAGAAAGCGAGTTTCACATCTTCCAGTGTAAATACCGTTATGATCTGCAGATCCGGTGTGTTCAGAAATCCCTCAATCTGAGAACGTTCTCCCTTTTCCCGAAGCACATCCATCACCGTCTCACGTTCGACAGACATCCGGGTAATCGGAAGCGCCATCGAAACCAGTTCCCGCATCCGTTTTTCAATCTTGTCTATAAACTCTTCGGTGATCGGAACATGACGAACTGTTGTATAGAGACCCTTGCTGAGACTGTTGTTGATTTTTACTTTTGCCTTAGACCCTGCAACATCACGCACAGCCTTGATATACAGCATGAGAAGAGAGGACTGATAACACATACGTGCACCCGGATCCCGGATATCAAGCAGTTCCAGTGTTCCGTCATAGGTCAGAACCCGATTGAACGGTTTGACATGGCGGTTAATACGGGCAAGTGTGATCCGATAAGGGTGTTCCTTCTGCATCTCTTCTGCAATCTCACGAATCGCGACCGGCTGATCATAGACCTTTTCTATCGGCTCTTTCCCCTGCAGACAGACTGTTATCTTCATTTCTTCTTAGCCTTATTTCCTTTCTTTTTACTCCTGGGTTTGTCTTTCGACTTTTTCACAGACTTCCCGGAGGTTTTTTTCGAACGTTTCTTTCCGCTCTTGTTCTCGGAATCACTGACCAGTACCGAAGGTGCCTTGTATTTGGTATCGAAAACAATTCCTTTGTGAGCTGGCTTCATCGTGCCCTGCGGCAGTGTTTCATCTGAGCCAATCGTACGCTTCATCAGTTCTTCCTGGCTGTTAAGTTCCGCTTTCTCATCATGAATATGATGATACTTACCCTGTTTATCCAGTCTTCTTGCCTTAATGTTGTCCGCCAGACAAAGATCCAGATACTCCATCAGAAATGCTCTGATCTTCGGATCCATGATCGGAACCGCAATTTCAACTCTTCGTTCCGTATTTCTGGTCATGAAATCTGCTGAGGAGATATACAGTTTGAGATCTCTTCCCGATCCGAACATATAGATACGGGAATGTTCCAGATATCTTCCGACAATTGAACGGACATGGAGATTATCGGTCTTCCCTTTCACTTCCGGAAGCACACAGCAGATTCCACGAACGATCAGGTTGATCTGCACCCCTGCCTCTGACGCTTCATGAAGTTTGACAATGATTTCTTCATCCGTAATCGAGTTGAGTTTGCAGGTGATGCGGCCGTTTTCTCCTTTTGCAATCTCACGGTCAATCAGATCGCAGACTCCGGTCTTCATGGAAACCGGTGACACCAGCAGATAACGATAGTGCCCATCCAGTTTTCCGATCATCATGTTCTGGAAGAACGATACCGAATCGCGGACGATTCCGCTGCGGGCTGTCAGATAGGCAAAGTCCGTATACAGACGGGCTGTATTCTCATTGAAGTTTCCGGTTGAGATCAGTACCACATGAGACAGTTTCCGGTCTTTCATCCGGGAAATCAGGCAGATCTTGGAATGCACCTTGTAGTCTTCAAAACCATACATGACCGTGCAGCCGGCATCCATCAGCTTTTCGGAATAGTCGATGTTATTCTGCTCATCGAAACGGGCCTTGAGTTCAATCAGCACATCAACTTCCTTGCCGTTTTCTGCCGCAAGGCACAGATAGTCAACCAGTCGGGCTTTCTTGGCCAGGCGGTAAATTGTAATCTTAATGGATATGACATTCGGATCACTTGCCGCTTCCTTTACCAGCAGTAAAAACGGATCCATTGATTCATACGGATAGGAAAGCAGGATGTCTTTCTTCTGAATCTGATCAAACAGGTTTTTATCATAATGGAATGTCGGACTGAGTTTTGGTGTATATGGTTCATACTCCAGCTTTTTCGATTCCTCATCCGTCAGGATGTCGCTGATCTGCAGCATATACTTGCGATCCAGCGGCATGGAACAGACATAAACCATTCTGTCTTCTGTATGGATCAGGCGGGAAAGATACTTCTTCATGCCTTCGCTGAAATTACGGGAGACTTCTACTCTTACAAGATCAAGGCGCTTCCGTTTCTTCAGCATCTGCATCATCCGGTCACGATAGTCATCTTCTTCCTCAAAGTTTTCATCATCAACGCTGGCATCCGCATTCCGGATCACCGTAAACTTCAGCTTGTCGCGAATCGGTGTTCCCTTGAAGATCGTATCCATGTTATCCAGAATGACATCTTCCATATGCACGTAGCGCACGGAATCGCGTTTCCCAGGCAGACGGATAATGTGATGAAGACTGGACGGTACTGCCACCAGCGCAAAGGCATCTCTGCCGTTGTATTTCATGAGTCCGGCCGCATAGATCACTCCGGACTGAAGTGCCGGCATCGGATGGCGGCTGTCAACAATCTGTGCGCCGAGCATCGGAGCGATTGCACTGTGAAAGTATTTCTTCAGCCAGGTACGTTCTTCCTTGGTGCATTCTTCCAGAGAAAGATCATAGATGCCTTCCCGCTTCAGTGCCTTCTTCAGATCGCGGAACACATCCTCTCTGCGCTGGCACAGACGATTTGCGGACTGGTAGATTTTCTTGAGCTGTCCCTCCGGATCAAGACCGGCCTTGTTTTCAATCACATCCGTCTTCATGTGCTTCATGTCTGTGATGGAGCCAACGCGCACACTGAAGAATTCATCCAGATTGGATGAGAAGATCGAAACAAACTTCATTCGTTCCAGAAGCGGCACACGTTCATCTTTTGCCTCATTCAGGCACCGCTCATCGAATCGAAGCCATGAGAGCTCCCGGTTCTGCGTATATCCTTCTTTATACAGGTTTTTAATCATGTGTGCGAACCTCCGTATTCAGCTGTTTTACAAGTTCATATTCCGCATTGGAGATATGACAGTATCCCTGCGGGTTTTTTTCCAGATAATCCTGATGGTATTCTTCGGCGGGCCAGAAACTCTTCAGCGGCCCATATTCGGTATAGAATGACGGATAATCCTTCCGTTTGTTTTCCATATATTGCCGTACAAACGTTTCACTTTCCGCATCCGTCGTGTACACACCACTCTGATACTGCGTACCGATGTCGTTCCCCTGTCTGTTTTTCTGCATCGGATTCACACAGATGAAAAAAGCTCTCAGCAGTGTTTCCAGTGAAACAATATCCGGATCGTAAATCACTTTTACCGTTTCCCTGTGACCAGTCGTATCTGTACAGACGTCTTCATAGGACGGAGATTCTGTTCGTCCGTTGGCATAACCGGTCTCGGTATCCACAACACCATCAAGCGCCTTGAGTGCTTTTTCCATACCCCAGAAGCACCCTCCGGCAAGATATAATTCCCGCATGATTCCTCCAAAACAAAAACCTTATATTTATTAATTATAAAATATCTGTCACTCCGCATGGATGTCAATTTGCATCATTCTTTGAGAATCACCCGCAAAACAAAACGCTGTTTTCTCATTTTGCCGGGAAATATCTGCTGTTCCCGGCATTCCCCTGCATCTCAGATCAGCTTCCGGATATTTTGATTATTACCCTGTCCGGTTTCTTCCTTTCCCTTTGAATGGTGCATAGAAAACATGCATTCACTTTTATTGACGCAGGACCGTCCGAGGTTCAAAATAGCTTTCATATGGAACAGATTTCGCTTTCCGAGATCATGCGCAGCGGTGAGCCGCTTTCGCTCTCACGTTCGGTTCGGGTAGTCGTATCACTCTCGATTCCGACGATCCTGGCAATGATCTCCGAAATTGTCATGCAGTATATCGATTCGGCAATGGTCGGCTCCCTCGGTGCTTCTGCCAGTG
The DNA here is from genome assembly GCA_016284975.1 of Solobacterium sp. Classification (GTDB taxonomy): domain Bacteria; phylum Bacillota_I; class Bacilli_A; order Erysipelotrichales; family Erysipelotrichaceae; genus Bulleidia. Next base: position 1,773 of record JAEEPV010000378.1, on the reverse strand, counting down.
CATCGATCGGCCTTGTTTCTTCTACGACCTGGCTGATTGGAAATCTGATTATGGCATGTGCCTATGGTTTCTCCGTACAGATTGCCCAGGCAACCGGTGCAGACAACATCGGGCGCGCCGGTCGTATCTTCCGGCAGTCTATTGTTGTCTGCCTCCTGTTTTCACTGGTTCTTTGTTGTATCTGTACTTCCATTTCCTCCTATCTTCCCATCTGGCTGGGAGGCAATCCGGACATTGTAAAGAATGCGTCCGCTTATTTTCTGATCTATGCGCTGTTCCTGCCGGTTCGTCAGCTGTACTCGCTGTTTCTTTCTTCCCTGCAGTGTACCGGCAATATGCGCACACCCAGCATTCTCGGTGTGATCTGCTGCGCTTCCGATGTACTGTTCAATATGATCTTTATTTTTCCCTCTCGTCTCGTCACGGTATTTGGGATGACGCTGCCGATGTATGGAGCTGGTCTGGGGGTAATGGGAGCCGCACTGGGAACTGCCTGTTCCTATGTTTTTACCGGCATCCTGCTGGCCTATGCGGTCTGTGAGAAGTCCAGGATCCTTACCCTGAGAAACAAAGGATCCTGGAAGATTGAGCCCGCGATCAGGAAAAACTCCCTGAAAATCTCTATCCCGATGGCTTTGGAACATTCTGCTCTGACCATTGCCCAGATCGTTATTACGATGATCGTAGCACCACTTGGCACCGTGGCACTGGCCGCCAACTCTTTCGCAGTAACTGCAGAAGCGTTCTGCTATATGCCGGGCTATGGTATCGGTGCCGCTGCCACCACTCTGATCGGGCAGGCTGTCGGCGCAAGACGCAGAGATCTCGCAAAACGCTTTGCCTGGATTTCTACTGGACTTGGTGTTGCCTTTATGAGCATTGCCGGACTCATCATGTATTTTTTATGCCCGTATGTTTTCGCCTTCCTTACCCCTGTTAAAGAAGTACAGGAGCTTGGCGTCCGGATCTTGCGTATTGAACTGTTTGCCGAACCTATGTTCGCCGCGAGCATTGTCATTACCGGCGCTCTGCGCGGAGCAGGCGACACGCTGGTCCCGGGCATACTGAATTTAATATCCATGTGGGGTGTCCGAATTCTGACCGCCTCCATTCTTGTTCGTACGATGGGGCTTCCCGGTGTATGGACCGCCATGTGCATGGAGCTCAATGTCCGAGGACTCTTCATGCTCATCCGGCTGGCACGGGGAAAGTGGCTGGACAACGCTATAAAGCCCGCATAATCAGACAGAAAAAAAGGACGATTCGCCCTTTTTTTGCGGTTGTTAATGCTTATTTCCGAACCGTTCCATCAGCCGGGCCATTGCTTCATCCATGTTGGCTGACTTTCTCGGTTCATTCTTCTTTCTGCGGTCATTCGGATGGCCGCTGCGTTTGGAACGGTTACGGCGGTTTGCCGCAAGAGCCGCATCGCGCTCCTCAAGCTTCTGTTTGGGAAGCAGGCTCAGTGCCACTCTGCCCTTCGCCTCATCCACTTCCAGTACATATACCGTTACGATGTCACCAACGGATACGACTTCGCTCGGATGGCTGATACGCTTCATCGACATGTGTGTGATATGCACAAGTCCATCTTCATGGAGACCGATGTCAACAAATGCGCCAAAGTCTACGACATTGCGTACCGTACCGCTGAGCTGATCCCCGATCTTAAGATCGGAGAGCTCCAGTACATCGCTGCGCAGGATCGCGCCTTCAAACTGATCACGGTAGTCCCGCAACGGTGTACGGATTGCGTCTTCAATGTCCTTGAGT
>JAEEPV010000377.1 GCA_016284975.1 Solobacterium sp. | reverse complement strand
GCCTTAACAAGCGCGGAGAACAGTTTTTCCGATTCGATCAGAGAAACCTGTACGTTGCCGTGCGGGTCACGCTCGAGGAAGAGCTGCTGCTGAATCGTCTCCGGCAGGATTGCGAATACTGCCATGGATTCTTTAGTCAGACCCTTCTCGATGAAGGCATACTTGTCTTTCCAGGTCGGCAGTGCGTTGAACTCATCCGCCTTTGCGCCGGCCAGAAGTTCATTGATCTCAGCGATCAGCACCGAGAACTCCGGCACAAACTCAACAACACCTTCCGGAATGATTGCGACACCGAAGTTATTGCCGTCTGCCGCACGGGCTGCGACGGAGTCTGCGATATAATCTGCGATCGAAGAAAGCGACATCTTCTTCTCTGCGACTTCCTCCGAGATCAGGCAGATGTTCGGCTGTGTTTCAAGCGCGCACTCAAGTGCGACATGAGAAGCGGAGCGGCCCATAACCTTAATGAAGTGCCAGTATTTCTTTGCGGAGTTCGCATCACGCTCGATATTGCCGATCAGTTCACTGTATGTCTTGGTTGCGGTATCGAAACCGAAGGAACATTCGATGTCTTCATTCTTGAGGTCACCGTCAATGGTCTTTGGGCAGCCGATGACCTGAACGCCGGTGCCGTGTGCCGCAAAGTATTCTGCGAGAACTGCCGCATTGGTATTGGAGTCATCACCACCGATAATTACGATTGCTGTAATACCATGTTTCCTGCAGACTTCTGCCGCAACTGCAAACTGCTCTTCCGTCTCAAGCTTTGTACGGCCGGAACCGATGATGTCAAAGCCGCCGGTATTGCGATAGGCATCGATGAACGGATCGTTGAACTCTACGAAGTCATCTTCCAGAAGTCCGCTCGGACCGCCTTTGAAGCCGTAAAGAACATTATCGGGATTGGTAGCTTTTAAAGCGTCATAGAGACCGGAGATAACGTTGTGTCCGCCCGGAGCCTGGCCGCCGGAAAGGATGACACCGACAACCTGCTTTTTCGCTTCAGAGGTATTCTTGCCTTTTTCAAATGTGATTTCCTTTTTTCCGTAGGTGTTCGGAAACAGTGCTTTGATCTTTTCCTGATCCGCGACACTCTGTGTTTCTTCGCCTTCTTTAACTGAGATCTCGGCAATGCCGTGTCTCAACATGCCCGGAAGCTTCGGGACATACTCAAGCCGTTCTTTCTGTAATGGTGAAATCGTCATATTATACTCCTTTTCTGATAAGCAAATGTTAAGTCATTTCATGCACAAAGTAAACCGCGAAAAACAACCCCGACTGGTTCTCTTCCCGGTTTTAAAAAGGCAGAGCCAATGCACTGCTGATATTCCGTCAGCCGCGATTGCGGATCCTGGCATGAATGCACCGCTTCGTGATTTCTTCCCGGATGATCGGATAATACGGATCATCCGCATAGATCATGTTGTACGTAAAGGGATGCGTAAGGCCGATGAAATGATGGTCCGGATCAACGATGACCGTACGGACCTGTTCAAACGCAGAATAGGTGCCGTTATTCATGCTGAGCTGTCCGCTTACCGCCAACATCCCGTATTGATGCGTCAAAGCACCGGTAAGCGCAGCGATCTGTGCCAGCAGCCTGGTTTTTTCCGCCTGCTCCGTCACTTCACATACCCGGATGCCGGTTTCATCCATGTCATAGACCATGTAATATACATCGTCATACAGTCTTCGCATAAACCAGAAGACCCCCAACACAACCAGCCCCGCCGCAAGAAAACATGGGATCACGATCCGGATTCCCCACAAAAACTGTTCCTTTGTAAGGGCAATTGCCATGACAAGTACAATCAATATGAACAGCACTGCCAGAACCTTCAGAAGGATATGGAGCGGATGCCGGTTTTTCCGCATATCCAGACCATAGATCCAGTGGTACGATCCGTTTTCGTCCGCTTCGAACTTTTCCGGAATATGCGTTTCTCTGTTTGGTATCTGCGCTTGGGTCATGATTTCTCTTCACTCAGCCGTTCCCACTCTTCCATGAGATGGGCAAGATCGTTATGGATCTGATCGATCTCTTCATCCAGTTCACTCATCTTCCGATAATCCTGGTAATACTCCGGTTCATAGCGCAGCTGCCGTTTCTCTTCCAGCAGCGCTTCTTTTTCCGTAATACGCCGTTCCGTCTTTTCGATCAGCCGCCGTTTCCCTTCCGGAGAGAGTTTTTTCGGTTCCGCTTTCGGCTCCGCTGCACTCGTTTCAGCTTCAGCCGGGATTTCCGGAAGTGCGGAAGCCCGCCCTTCCTCGTACTCCTGATAGGTCAAAGGATAATAAGTCGCCGTGCCGTTTTCCATGATCAGCAGGCTCGTTGCGAGCCGGGAGATGAAATAACGGTCATGCGAAACAAACAGGATCGTTCCCGTAAATCCTTTCAGTGCGTCTTCCAGCGCCTCTTTGCCGGGAATATCCAGATGGTTGGTCGGTTCATCGAGAATCAGAAGATTCGCATGCTGAAGCAGCAGCTTTGCGAGCGACAGTCTTACCTTTTCTCCTCCGCTGAGCACATCGACAGTCTTGAATACATCATCCGCCGAAAACAGAAAACGTCCGAGCACGGAGCGGATTTCCGTCCGGTCCAGATCGGGATAATCATCCCAGAGTTCTTCCAGAACCGTCTTGCCGCTGGAGAACTGTGCAAGCTGCTGGTCAAAGTAGCCCGGCTCGATCTGATGACCATACAGATATTCACCGGAGAGCTTTGGAACCAGCCCCATGACGGTCTTTACAAACGTCGACTTGCCGCAGCCGTTGGGGCCGATCACCGCGACCCGGTCGCCGCGGCGCAGATTGAATGTCACTTCCGCCAGCGGGTGATCATAACCGATCACGAGCCGGTCGATCGACAGCACCTTTTCACCGCCCTTGGTACGGGGCGAGAACTGAACATGGAAGGTCCTGTCATCTGCCGCATCCGGTTTTTCGATCTTCTCCATGCGGTCGAGATACTTGATCTTGGACTGGGCGAAGGCCGCCTTGTTTTTCTTATAACGGAATTTCTCGATCAGTGCTTCAAGCCGTTCGATATCTTTCTGCTGGCGCTGATACGCAGCCATGCGCCGTTCCAGGTTGTTCTTTTTCTGTTCCGTAAAAGACGTATAGTTGCCCACATAGCGGGTCATCGTACCGTATTCCATGTCATAGACTACATCCGTTACGTGATCCAGAAACATCCGGTCATGGCTGACGACAACAACGGCTTTCGGATATTTCCGGATATAGCCTTCCAGCCATTCGATTGTCTCAAGATCCAGATGGTTCGTCGGTTCATCGAGCAGGAGAATATCCGGTTTCGACAGCAGAAGCCGCACAAATGCGATCCTGGTCTTCTGACCACCCGAGAACTCTCCGATCTTCCGGGTCAGATCTTCCGGCGCAAAACCAAAGCGGGTAAACACCGTCCGCATCTCGGATTCCCAGTTATACCCGTTCATGGCCTCAAATTCTTCCTGGACCCTTGCATACTTCTGCAGGACTTTTTCGCCGGCATCGACTGCCATCAGCTCACTGATGCGGTTCAGTTCTTCCTGCATCGCAAAGACCGGCGCAAATACCAGGCGCAGTTCTTCTTCTACGGTACGGTCATCACTTTCCAGCACCTTCTGTGCCAGATAGCCGATCGATACCCCGTTCATAACCGATACCGTGCCTTTGTCAAAGTTCATCTCACCGGAAAGGCATCGCAAAAACGTCGTCTTCCCGCAACCATTGCGGCCGACGATCGTTATTTTTTCGGTGCCTTTGATTTCAAACTTCACGTCTTCGAAGACCGGATCGGCTCCGAAGTACTT
>JAEEPV010000376.1 GCA_016284975.1 Solobacterium sp. | reverse complement strand
GGTGGTCTTGCCTATGCAGATATGATCACCACTGTCAGCAACACCTATGCTTATGAAATTCAGACCAATTTCTTCGGTGAGAATCTCGATGCCCATCTGCGTTATCATTCCGGAAAGCTTCGTGGTATTGTCAATGGCATCGACATTGATATCTGGAATAGCGAAACGGATAAATTCATTAAGGCAAACTACAGCACAAAGGAAGGAAAGAAGATTGAAAACAAGCTGGCCCTTCAGGAGATGCTTGGCCTTGAGAAGGATCCAAATAAGATGGTGCTTGGTCTGATCTCACGTCTGACAAATCAGAAAGGTCTCGATCTTGTAAATGCAATTTTTCCCGCCCTGATTGACGGCAATACGCAGGTTGTCATTCTTGGAACAGGTGATCCGCAGTATGAAGATGCGTTCCGTTATTATGAGAGTGTCAATAAAGGAACTGTATGTTCTTATATCTCCTACAACGAAACACTGGCGCATGCAATTTATGCCGGTGCCGATGCACTTCTGGTACCGAGCCTGTTTGAACCGTGCGGACTCACACAGCTGATTGCCATGCGGTATGGAACCGTTCCGATTGTTCGTGAAACAGGTGGTCTGAAAGACACCGTCCAGCCATATAATGAGTTTACAAACGAAGGAAACGGATTCACATTTGACCGTTATGAGGCAGATTTGCTCCTGGATGCGATCAACCGAGCCAAGACGCTTTACTTTACGGATCCGGATCGCTGGAACGATATGATTATGCGTAATCTTGCAAAAGATGTATCGTGGGAAAACTCTGCGAAGCAATATCGCAATGTTTATCTCGAACTTCGCCCGTAATACGAAATTCTATATAGTTGTTAAAAAAGAGAAGGCATCCTATGCGTGCTTTCTCTTTTATAGTCCAAACGGAGGTATTAATCCAAAGTGGATCAGGCCGTTCTTGATACCATCCTCAAGAATCGAAGATGTGACAAACTCTGCGGATTCCTTTAATTCAGGAACGGCGTTGCCCATAGCGATATTGTGTCCGGCTTCGCGAAACATACAGAGATCATTATGCCCGTCACCGAATGCATAGGAGTGGTCTTTATCAATTTCGAGTGTCTGGCATACTGCAGAAAGTGCAGTTCCTTTGTCATATGGGAAAACTGTGACATCGGCTGTCGGCCAGGGAAGATGTGGATTGAGAAGACAATAGTTTTGAAGGTGCTTTTGAATGAGTGCCAGTTCTTCTTCTGAATGAAAGAAAATATCGAATGTATAGATCGGTTCCGTTTCCTTCAGAAAATTCAGAAATTCAATTGGTTCATCCGTATGTGCGCTTTTGAATCGGCTGAATCCTTCATTATCTCCGGTATAGTAAGCATTTCGATTTCCAAAGAAAATGATTCCGCCGCCGCAGGTGAGCACATCCTTCCTGGCGGTTTCAAGAAGGGTTTCTTCAATTGGGTGATCATACAGAATGCGTTCTTCAAGGAAGGCATAGCGTCCGTTTGCACAGATAAATCCATCTGCATATGCCTGAAAGTGGCGCCTTACATAGGAAGCGTTGCGACCGGTACAGATAAAAACGATTGTGCCGTTTTCCCGCAGCATACGAATTGCTTTTACTGCGCTCTCCGGTACCATTCTTCGAATTGCCAGTGTTCCGTCGATGTCAAAAAATACCGCATGTTTCATACTAATATGAAACCATAGAATCTTTTGCATCGGTGATCGAATCATCCGAATTGCAGAAGTGACAGTTTTTTGTGTAAGCATATCCTGAAATTTTGTTCTGTTGTCTGGGGAACAACTCTAGTACCATAAGAAATATCAGAGGATTTAACTAAAGATGAAAACATTATTATTTAATGACATGCAGGCATCCGTAATTGGTATCGGCTGTATGAGAATTGCGGAAATGGAGAAATCACAGCTGGACACACTTGTGAAAACGGCGCTGGATCATGACATCAATTTCTTTGATCATGCGGATATTTACGGAGGCGGGAAAAGTGAAGCTCTCTTTGGGGAACTGCTGCAGGAGGAACCGTCTCTTCGTTCCAGGGTGATTCTTCAGTCCAAATGCTCGATTCATAATGGTATGTATGACTGCTCAAAGGATTACATTCTTCGCTCTGTTGACGGGATACTTGAACGGCTTCACACAGATTATATTGATTGTCTTTTACTGCATCGCCCGGATGCGCTTCTGGAACCGGAAGAAATCGCTGAAGCATTTGACGAGCTGAAACGATCCGGAAAAGTTTGTGGATTCGGCGTTTCAAATATGAACCGGTATCAGATTGAGCTGATTTCTTCTGCACTAAATCAGAAGCTTATTGTTAATCAGCTTCAGATGAGTATTGCGCACTGCCCTGCAATTGATGCAGGAATCAACGTCAATACCATGAAAGATGAAGCTGTGATGAGAGAGGGCGGAACACTTGAATTCTGCCGTATGAACGAAATGGTCGTACAAACCTGGTCACCACTTCAGAAAGGGTTTTTCGGCGGCGTTTTTATCGGAGATCCGGAATATGCACAACTCAATGAAGTGCTGAAAGAGCTGGCAGAAAAGCATGGCTGTACAGAAGATGCAATTGCCTACGCATGGCTGCTGCGGTATCCTGCCAAAATACAGGTGATTACCGGAACCACAAAACCGCAGCGTATCGTAAATGCTGCACAGGCTGCAGAAATCACGCTTACAAGAGAAGATTGGTACCGGATCTATAAAGCTTCCGGAAAAACGCTTCCCTGAGATGTCTTGTGGTACTCTGAATTTCTGAAGAGTACTTCAGAAAGGGGGTTCCCATTATTTCACATAATTTCTAACCATTTATGCCTCTATAATGAAAATACATAATGTTAGAAGGAGAATAATTTATTATGGGTGTAAATCGTTTTGTTTTAAATGGCATTTCCTATCATGGGCATGGTGCAATCAACGAGATTCCGGCGATTGTCAAGGCGAAGGGACTGAAGAAGGCGTTTGTTGCTTCCGACCCGGATCTTGTCAAATTTGGTGTTACTGCGAAAGTAACGGATCTGCTCGCGAAGAATGGAATTGATTACACAGTGTACTCCGACATTAAACCAAATCCAACCATCGAAAATGTCCAGCACGGCGTTGACGCATTTAAGGAATCCGGAGCTGATTTCATGATTACAATTGGCGGCGGTTCCTCCATGGATACCGGTAAGGGTATTGGTATTATCGTCAATAACCCGGAATTCTATGATGTACGTTCTTTGGAAGGTCTTTCCCCAACCAAGAACCGTACTGTATTTACCATTGCAGTTCCGACTACAGGTGGAACCGGTGCAGAGTCTACAATCAACTATGTCATTACCGATGTAGAGAAGCGTCGTAAATTTGTCTGTGTCGATCCGAACGACATTCCTGATATCGCAGTTGTTGATCCGGATATGATGTCCTCAATGCCGAAGGGACTGACAGCTTCCACCGGTATGGATGCACTCACACATGCGATCGAAGGCTACACTACGGGTGCTGCATGGGAACTGGCAGACTGCCTGAACCTCGAAGCGATTCAGCTGATCGCAAAGAATCTGCGCAAGGCAGTAGATAATGATCCGGATGGCCGTGAAGGAATGGCACTTGCTCAGTATGTCACTGCGATGGCTTACTCCAATGTTGGTCTTGGTATTGCCCATTCCATGGCTCATACTCTCGGTGCAGTCTATGACACACCGCATGGTGTTGCATGCGCAATGATGCTGCCGATCGTTATGGAATTCAACCAGGAATACACCGGCGAGAAGTTCAAGAAGATTGCAGAGGCATTCGGTGTAGATACAGACGGTATGTCTCCGGAAGAGTATCGCAAGGCGGCAATCGATGCAGTCCGTCAGCTGTCTGTAGATGTTGGCATCCCGACCAAGCTTGAGAAACTGAAGGAAGAAGACCTTCCGTTCCTCTGTGAGTCCGCTGCGGCAGATGCCTGCGCCCCGGGTAATCCGAGACCTGCTTCTCTGGCGGAATTTGAAGAGATGTTCCGCAAACTGATGTAATCTCTGAAAAAACTCTTTCACCTGACTCAGGAGCTGAAAAGACTGACCGATTCTGTACTGCTGAATCGGCTGGGAGCGTTCAGCTCCTTTTTGTATGCGGGCTATTTAAGCATAATTGTTCAGAAAAAAGAGTATTATTCTGCACTTGGGTATTCTGCACTTGCATTATCCGATAGATGATTTTTGAAAAGATTTACTATAATAAAAGAAGTAATCATAGATAAGAAAACAATTGGTAATGAATATGAACTTGCAAAGCTATCTCGAAAAAGACCGGGAGAAGCTCCTGGCATCCTTACAGCAGGCTGGTACTCCTGAAAGGGCAATTCCTGTAATAGAGTCAGAATTTGATCGCCTTCTTTATGAGTATAACGAACAGTGCAGTGATGATTTTGAACGCAGATGCGCGGCAGAAATGCTGCAGACAGCCAGAATGGCAGTGCCGTTACTTGACGGGATTGGTGATATCAAGATCTGGGAACAGGGCGGAAAACTTCTGACCGATGAAAAAAAGAAAGTCAGTCTGAAAGGAATCCTGCTTCTGGTCGCAGGTCTGATTTTGACGATTGCCTCAACTTTGGTGATGGCCGGAGTCGATATGGCACTGAATAAAGTGTTCGAAACGCCTCTGATCGCTGTTGCTTTCTTTGGCGGTCTTGCATGTCTGTTTCTTTCGGGACGCTTTTTCCGGAAAACCACGAAGGCAACTTACAGCGAAAAAGAACTGAAGGCGGAGCCGCGTGTTGATGCGGAGAAAGTGTACCGCACACTTCATGCGATTCTTCTGGTTACCGACCGGAACATCACAGATGCGCTTTCTGCAAGGCGCATGGAAGAAGAACAGAAAAATCAGGATCCGACACAGGAAAAGGCAGATCTGTCATTTTACAGTGATCTTCTGGAAGCGTCTCTTGCAAAAGATGGACAGTATGCCCTTGATCAGATTTCCAAAGTGCCATTCTATCTCCATCAAAAAGGAATTGAGGCGGTAGAATACAGCGATGAATACCGCAGCTGGTTTGATGTGATTCCGGGAGAAAAACATGAGACGATCCGTCCGGCACTTGTAAAAGACGGTCAGCTATTGAAAAAAGGAATTGTCTCGGGAGATTGGTGATGAAACGATTTTACGGATTTGATTTGGGTGATGCGGAGTCTGCGATTGCCCTGCTCGAAAAAAACAGTGAAATACCGCCGACCATCCTCGAGATCGAGGGGGTCCGCAGTTTTATTACGGCTTATGCAGCACTGTCCGACGGAACGCTCCTCATTGGAGAGAATGCCTGTTACGCAAAGGACGCTAAAAAAAGACGGATTCGCTTTAAGTCACGTTTTCTGAAGGATCGTGCGGTAGAACAGGATATCCGCAGTTTTGCGGCTGGTGTACTGGGCCAGCTGTATTCCAGCGGAAACCTGCTTCGCAATGATGACAGTTCCTGTTTTTATATCGGATGTCCGGCCGGCTGGAACCTGAATGACCGCGAGCGC